>JALVNE010000023.1 GCA_027026755.1 Sedimenticola sp.
AGTTACGCCGAGCCTGAATGCTGAACATCGCACCCTCACCCCGGCCCTCTCCCTCGAGGGAGAGGGAGTTACGGGCAAGTCACCAGACGAAGAATACGGGTGCATACCCCCACCGGCATGAAACAGCTGTTTGTGCTGGAAATCAGTTACGCCGAGCCTGAATGCTGAACATCACCCTCACCCCGGCCCTCTCCCTCGAGGGAGAGGGAGACATAGGCATGTTCCGTACGCCAGCGCGGGTTGCGAGAAGTTTACATGTCCACCGGGATGTAGAAAAACACGAAGCGCCCATCCTCGATATCGACCTTCAGGGTAGCGCCGTGGTACAGACCATAGTCCACATAGCCGGGCACAGCGCTGTTCACATGGCACTCGCTGGCATGCTGGGGGGACTCGAAGTCCCTGTCCCGGTCATACCAGGACAGAAGCATGTGCTCTCCCAGGCGCTGGTCCGCCACGGCATTGGCCAGCTTCATGGCCTCCCGGTAGTCGGCGGGAGAAGGCTGCGGCGCCAGGGGCACCACTGTCACGCCGGAATAATCCGGCTCCTTGGGAATGGAACAGGTGGGAGGATTTATTTTGTCAATCATCTTCCGCCAACTGCTTGTGCGCGCCATCACAGAAAGGGGGCGCCTTGCTTCGCTTGCAGGTACAGAAATAATAGTCGTCATCCTTGGGCGCGGTAAAAGCGATGGGCTCGAATTCGGTATCCGCATGAGAACCATCACAGAAAGGCTGTTGCTGGCTGCGCCCGCAGCTGCACCAGTAAACGGTTTCGCCCTCCTTTAGGGCCACTATGGCGGGCTTGGTGCCCGCGATCAGGGGGATTGCCAAAATTTTTGCTCCTGTTGATTTTTTGGGTGGAAGCCCAATTTACCAACAATGATGTTTAGTTACTAAAAGAGGTGCGTAATAGACCCTACCTTGACAGGCGATTCGAGACGATGAACAGACGCTCGCCTGCAGGTCGGATCCAGTCCGACACACAACGGTGGATTGTCGGGCTAAAGCCCGACCTACAGCCATAACGCAGCTTCGCGCTATGATGCACTAATCGCTGGTCAGGACTATTTTGCTCATATTTGGTAAAGGCTGGCAGCCCACGCCGCTATGAATTGAATCCAGCGGGAAATACTAACGCCAAAACGAATACAACGACACAGGAATCAACCATGCTCAGAATATTATTGTTCCTCGGCACCAACGTGGCAATACTGGCGGTGCTCAGCATTACCATGCGCATTCTCGGCGTGGACGATATGCTGGCCCAGAGCGGCAGCGGGCTGAATCTCGATGCCCTGCTCATCATGTCGGCGGTCATCGGCTTCGCCGGCTCTTTCATCTCCCTGTTCGCCTCCAAGTGGATGGCCAAGTCCAGCATGGGGGTGCAGATCATCGAGCAGCCCGCCAACTCCACGGAACGCTGGCTGCTGGATACGGTGGCGCGCCTGTCCCAGCAGGCCGGCATCGAGATGCCGGAGGTGGGTATCTTTCCCAGTCCCTCGCCCAATGCCTTTGCCACGGGCTGGAACAAGAACGATGCCTTGGTGGCAGTGAGCCTGGGCCTGCTGCAGAACATGAACAGCGATGAGATAGAAGCCGTGCTGGGTCACGAGATCTCCCACGTGGCCAATGGCGACATGGTGACGCTTACCCTGATCCAGGGGGTGGTGAATACCTTCGTGATCTTCCTGTCCCGCATCATCGGCCATGTGGTGGACCGCACCGTGTTCAACACCCGGGAAGGCTATGGCCCCGCCTACTGGATTACCTCGCTGATCGCGCAGTTCGTCCTGGGCATCCTGGCCATGATGATCGTGGCCTGGTTCTCCCGCTGGCGGGAATTCCGGGCGGATGCCGGCGGGGCAGCTCTGGCGGGCCGTCAGAAGATGATCAGCGCCCTGCAGCGCCTGGCGCAAACCCAGCCCGAGCCTCTACCGGACGAGATGGCGGCCTTTGGCATTGCCGGCGGCGGCCTGCATGAGTTGTTTGCCAGCCATCCGCCTCTGGAGAAGCGCATTCAGGCCTTGCGGGAAGCGGTTTGAGGCGCACCGCCATGATTTAGGTTGGGCTGAAGCCCAACCTACAACGGCCCCGTGGGTCGGGCTTCAGCCCGACAACATCATCAGATGATGGTGAAGGGCTTTATCTACTACCCCCGCTCCCGGACCAGTTTTTCCGCCGCCTCGGCATCCACGGCCCAGAGTTTTTCCAACTGGTAGAAATCCCGCACCTTGGGCTGCATGACGTGCACCACCACGCCATTGAGGTCCACCAGGGCCCATTCGCCCTCATTCAGGCCCTCCACCCCCAGGGGCGGCTCGCCCGCCAGCTTGGCCTGGAAAGCCACGGCCTCGGCGGAAGATTTCACGTGTCGGTCCGAGGTGCCCGAGGCAATGACGAAATAGTCCGCGATGCTGGTCTTGTCGCGCACGTCCAGCACCGCGATATCCACGGCCTTGAGGTCTTCCAGCACAGTCACGACCAGGTCGCGCAGTTCATCGATTTCCATAGAGTCGGTTCGTTTTGATCACGGATATGGGGCATATGATAACACTGGTACACCTCGATTCCTCAGAACCACGTACAAGCACCAAGTTATTGGCAAGCCTGGTGGGGTGGCAGCTGCTCGGAAAACCTCGGAGGCAGGGATGCCGACGCGGAGCCTACATGGAAGTATTCACGGCGTTTTTCCGAGCAGCTGCCATCCCTACCGACAATCGGATGACAGAAGTCTATGTTATTCCTGCGGGAAACAGGCCCGCAGACCGCTGTCCATGTCGGGATAGCGCAGGCTCACCCCCAGCTCCCGCAACATGCGGCTGTTGTCGATGCGCCGGGACTCCGCCAGGTAGGAGCGCATGCCGGCGGAAAGGCTGTCGTCCGCCATGTCCAGGTCGATGACCGGGGGCCGGGGCAGGCCCGCCATGTCCGCCACCCGGTTGAAATAATCCGCCATGTTGCCAGGGCTGCCGTCCGTGACATTGTAGATACCGCCGTTTCGGCCCCGTGACATGGCGGCCAGGCAGACCTGCACCAGGTCGTCGGCATGGATGCGGTTGGTCCAGGGTGCGTCCTGCTCCGCCACCATGGGGCGGCCCTCGCGCAGACGCTCAAGGGGCAGCTTGCCCGGCCCATAGATACCCGCCACGCGCAGGATCACCCATTCCCTTCCGCTTCGCTCCCCCCAACGCTGCAGCTGCTGTTCCGCGTCCAGGCGCCGGCGGGCCCGGTCCGCCACCGGCGCCGGCGGGCGGCTCTCGTCCACCCACTGTCCCCCGCAATCACCATAGACGCCAGTAGTGCTGATGAGCACCATGCGCCGGGGCTGGCCGCTGTCATCCAGGGCCTCGAGGAAATGCCGCAGATGACTGTCTTCCACGCCGGTTCTGGGCGGCGGCGCCAGATACCAGACATCCGCCCCTTCCGTGGGCAGGCTTTGGCCGACTTCATGGGTCAGGTCACAACGCAGAGGGATGATGCCCTGCCGCTCCAGCCGTTCCACACCGGCGGCGCTGCGCACCAGGCCGGTCACCCTTCCCGCTGGCAGCTGCCCGGCCAGGCGACAGCCCAGATATCCACAACCCACGATCAGGGCATTTTCGTTCCCCATTGTTCCCACGGTTTTAATACCTGCCCAGATAAGCGACAATTCGGGGGATTTTACCTGAATGCAAGAACAATCCCATGAGCTTTACCGTCACACTCTCCCCCAGCGGCAACACCTTCGAAGTCGAAGAAGGCGAAACCATACTCGATGCCGCCATCCGCCAGGACATCGGCCTGCCCTATGGCTGCCGCAACGGCTTCTGCGGGGCCTGTATCGCCACCCTGCTCTCGGGAGAGATCACCTATCCCGACGGTGAGCCGGACAAACTCCTGGATGCCTCGGACGACGCCTGCCTGCCCTGCCAGGCCGTGCCCGCCTCGGACGTGGAACTCAAGGTCAAGGAAATCCAGGCCGCGCAAGAGATAGAACCCCGGGTAATGCCGGTAAAAGTCGCCAAAATCGATCATCTTGCCGACGATGTGGTGCGTTTGTACCTGAAGCTGCCAGATGAGCAGCGCCTGCAGTTTCTCGCTGGCCAGTACCTGGACTTCATCCTGGAAGACGGACGCCGCCGGGCCTTTTCCATCGCCAACGCGCCCCACGACGACGATTACATCGAACTGCATATCCGCCATGTGGACGGCGGGGTGTTCACGGACTGGGCCTTCACCCAGATGAAGGAGAAGACCATTCTGCGCATCGAGGCACCCCTGGGGAGCTTCACCCTGGACGAGGACTCCGACCGGCCCATGCTGTTCATCGCCGGCGGCACTGGCTTTGCCCCCATCAAGTCCCAGATCGAGCACGCCTTCCACGCCGGCCTGTCACGCCCCATGGAACTGTACTGGGGCGTGCGCGCCCAGCCGGACCTCTATCTGCCGGATCTGCCCCGCCAGTGGGAACAGGCGCATGACAACTTCCGCTTCGTGCCCGTTTTGTCCGAGCCTGACGAAGGCTGGGAAGGCCGCAAGGGCTGGGTGCACGAGGCGGTACTGGAAGATCATGACAACCTGGCCGACTACGACATCTACATGGCGGGACCACCCGTGATGGTCAAGGCAGCAAGAGACGCTTTCCTGGGCCGGGGCGTGCCGGAGGAGCAGATGCACTACGACTCCTTCGAATACGCCGCCGATTGAGCTGTTCTCCAACGCCGGGTTGGCGGGGAAACAGATCCGATACCCCGGATCGGGGCAAGGCTGGGAAGAGGGGACGTCGAAGATCAGGGGTGGCGCAATCCCGCGCCACGACGGTCAATAGGCCTTTTGGTGAACGAAGCCCTTGAACAGGGTGAGAAAAATGATCTTCAGGTCGAACCACAGGGACCAGTTCTCGATGTAGTACAGGTCGTACTCCACCCGTTTCTCCATCTTGTCCAGGGTGTCGGTTTCTCCCCGCCAGCCATTGATCTGCGCCCAGCCGGTGATGCCCGGCTTGACCCGGTGACGCTGCATGTAGGCCTCCACCTGCTCCTTGTACATCTCGTTGTGAGCCAGGGCATGGGGACGGGGCCCGACGATGGACATGCGTCCCTGCAGCACATTGAAGAACTGGGGCAGCTCGTCCAGGCTGGTACGCCGCAGAAAAGCGCCGAAGGGCGTCACCCGGGGATCGTTTCTTTTCGCCTGGGTCACCTGGCCATCCTTTTCCTCATGCACCTTCATGGTGCGGAACTTGTACACGGTGATGGGCTTGCCATCCCAGCCATGACGCTTCTGCTTGAACAACACGGGGCCCGGCGAACTGAGTTTCACCCCAATGGCGATAACGAGCAGCAGGGGGCTGATGAGCACGAGGATGACCAGGGCCAGGACCCGGTCTTCCACCGCTTTTATCAACCGGTTCACTCCTTCCATGGGAGAAGCACGCAGATCCAGCACAGGTACACCCGCAACCTCGGTGATGGAATGATTGAGCAGGCGGAAACCGAAGATATCAGGCACCAGGCGGATCTTCACCGTGCTGTGACGCAGCATCTGCAGAATCTCCCGCATACGCTTTTCCGCACGCAGGGGCAGCGCCAGCCAGACTTCATCCACATCCTGGTTCTTCTCCTCCAGGCGGCGGCAGCCTTCCTCGCAGGAAAGCACGGGAATACCTGCCACTTCCGTGCCCTGCAACGCAGGGTCGTCATCCCAGAAGGCCACCAGATCATACCCCACCCACTGGGCGTCGCGGAGCTGCCGGGCCACATTCTGACCAAGCTCACCAGCGCCCACCACCACGATATGGCGGTGATTCATCCCCTTGCGGCGCATGTAGTTGAACGCAACACGCACCAGTATCCGCACCAGCACCAGTCCCGCCCAAACCACCATCACCCAGATGACGGCCCAGTAACGGGAATACAGGGCCCCGCTCTTGGTCCCGAAGGCCAGCAGCACCAGGATCAGCACCACCACACTCCAGGCGACGGTGGTCATCCATATCTGCTGCCACAACCCCTTGCCCCGCCAGGAATGGTAGAGCTTGAATAGGGGGAGGATCACCGCTGCCAGCAGGGCACCCAGCACCAGCACCAGCTCGTATCCACTCGTCAGGTTCAGGTGATCAAAGCGGAGATAAAAGGCAAGCACCCCGCCAAGGACCACCACAGCCAAATCCAGCAATCTCGCCAAAAACGAGAAAACAGGTGAATATTCCTTTATCAACCCCTGCTTAAACATGATACTCCATGGAGGCAGACCCTGAATTCCCAGGGGTAGGGATAGCTGTGAAACTTTCTGGCGTGTTATCTTTCCGGGTCACGAGCATGCATCTTCGAATAGCAATGGTATGGAGCAATTTTACTGCGTAAATGCCAGTACTGATACAGTTTCACCTTTGCTGCCGGCCAGGGAAGACGCAGCAATGGCTGGCAGACCCCGGTAACCGCAAGGCTGCACTGTGTTCCGGGCCGGCCTTGCGCCACAGAGAAGACAAGGCGGACGCCCCACGCGGCGTCCGGTCATAGGGGAACCGGTTACGGAACAACGACGAGCCTGCGAAGCCGTGGCACAGCGCCTGGTGGCCGGGTTGATATACGAGGTCAATAATGAGACATAAAGTAATCGAAACCTTAATCCGCTTCTATTGCAGGGTAATTCCCATCCAAAAAGGAAAGAGACGGATCATAAAGGTTTATTCCAAATATGCCGGACTTCGCGGAGAGGCTGTGGTTCGTACCTCTTTTGATGTATCCATGCAGCTTGATTTGTCCCAATTTGTTCAACGGGAAATATTTTTTCGGGGAGCATATGAGGAGCATGTGTTAAATGTCATCCAGGAGTTGGCAGAAAAGAACAGATTCGACCTTTTTCTGGATGTTGGCGCTAACGTTGGGCAACATTCCTTGTTTGCTGTAAAACGGACGCCAATTCCAAAATCAATCGCCTTCGAGGCGTCTCCGCATGTTTTTCTTCGTCTGCAAAAAAACATAGCCATAAATAACATGGAAAAACTCATTCAACCTTACAATTTGGCAATATTGGACGCGCCTGGATTCGTGAGCATTGAGGTGCCAAACCCCACAAATGACGGCACCGGATATGTCCTTGACGGAAAGGAGGGCGAGGTGGATATTGAAGCGGTTTCCCTAGACGACTTCTTTTCGCAGCATGAAGATTATAAAGATATACTGATGAAAATCGACGTTGAGGGGGCTGAACTTCGAGTTTTGAAAGGGGCTAGAAAGCTTTTTTCTGCAGGCAAAATAAAGGCGATTATCGTTGAAGTCATTAAAGACAACCTGGCCAGGTTTGGTGACGATAATGTTGATTTGTTCAGGCTTCTCGTTTCGGAATACGGGTTTAAGGCATATATACTCTCTGAGTCTGGAAAGCTGATCAGCTTGATAGATCCCGGCAAGTTGCCAGATGAAGCAGAGATGATATTTCTGCAGGAAGCCGTTCTATTGTAACCTGTCGATACAGGGTGGGCGATACCAGCTCATGGCGGAAGTTTTACAGGCAGCAGTGCGCCCATGCCGGGGCAGCAATGAAAAAGGGAGCGCCACAGGCTCCCTTTTTCACAGCTAGAAGCTGGGCTCAGAGATTGAAGGTACGCACCAGGAAAACTGCCATCTGCGCCCGGGTGACATCATCGTCAGGGCAGTAGTTGCCCCCACCGCAACCCGAGGTAATACCTTCCGCCACCAGCCGTTCTATCCAGTCAGCAGACCAGTAATTAGCCGGAACATCGCCAAACTGCGTACCCGTGGCCGCCGGCGGCGTGTAGTTGGAGCCGTGCTTGGCGCGCAACAGGAACACGGACATTTGCGCGCGGGTCACATTGTCGTCCGGGCAGTAGTTGCCCCCGCCGCAACCCCCGGAAATGCCATCGGATGCCAACTGTTCCACCCAGGCAGCCGCCCAGTAGCCCGCTGGAACATCACCAAACACCGAACCTGTGGCTGGCGGGGGCGTGTAGCTGCTGCCATTGATGCCCCGCTCCAGGAATACCGCCATTTCCGCCCGGGTCACGGGATCTTCAGGGCAGTAATTGTTATTCCCACAGCCAGAAGTGATGCCGCTGGACCCCAGGGTCTGGATGTAATCATAGGCCCAGTAACCGGGGGGCACGTCATCGAACAGGGATGTTGTATCCACATCATTGAAGAACCAGTCGGCCGTATCATTGAAATAGATATTCGCCGAAGTGATCACGATATGACCGCCGCCAACGAAATGCCCTCCTGTGGAGCACTGGGCAAAACCGGTTTTGCTGTTGTCGAATATGATGTTGATGTCACAATCACTGCTGCTGATGCCCTGGTACACGAGCTTGATGGTGTAATCATCCGCGCCTGTCGCCAGCTCATCCATCCCGCTCATGGCATAACGCAGGGTGGCCACGTCATCATGGTTCAACGTGCGCTGGGCTTCATCACTATGGGTTCCCTGCTGCATGACAGCTTCTGTGTCCGCCACACCCAGATCCACGCCTACGTCACGGTCCGCGTTGGCGGCAAAACTGTGTCCGGCGGGGAGATCGGCCAGACTAAGGGAATAGGTGGTGGAGTCCACCCTGTCAGCCATGGTGAAAGGATTGTTGTTGGAGATACGGAACCAGTGCAGGTTGATGTCATCATCGCGCTCATCGTCCCTTGAGCCGATGATGCCATCGCCGCCAGCATCGAGGTCGAAATGGCCATTCTCCCCTTTGGTGGCCTTGGTGTAATTTCTGTCATCACCTTCCAGGCCAGACTCCGAGGCCGCATTGGGATGCGCCAGGCCCAGGCAATGACCCATCTCATGCAACACGGTGGATTCAAAATCGATGTCACCGGAAGGAATGTTGTTGTCCGCGCCAAACAGCAGGTTGCCCGTAGTCGCCTGCAGGGCATTGTAGGTCGCCACCACATTTTTCACGGAGGTTTCCATGGCGTTGGCATTGGCAGTGCCAGGTGCAATACAAACCTTCAATACCAATTCCCCACTGCTTCCGGTATAGCCGATGGGATGGGTGACGGCATCCACTGCATTCTCATTCGCGAAGACGAAAGCTCCCGCCTGAGCGCTGCCAGCGGCCAAGGTGAATGCGGCGCCCATCAGGGGCATGAGGATGGTAGAGCCGATTCTGACGGCGGGGGTTTTGTTGTTTGCATTCATCATAGTGTCCTCCACCTCAGTCCAGTTTGTTCATTTTCGGCTGCTGCTGCAGCTTTATCTGCGGATGCTGCAGCAACTCTTGCAGAAAACGCTCGGTATCCGCCAGCTCCACGATTTCCTTCAGCTCAGCATGCCGCTGGGCATCGTTCTGCAAATTGGTCCAGACGATCTCCTTTTCCAGGCCATCGATTCCCGCATTGATGGTCAGGTGGGTATAGGTGTTGTCCGATATCTCAAACAACTCGCCGCCTCCCTTCCTGGCCGCAAGTCTGGCAGCACGGAGCTTCCTTTCCACACGGGCTTTGTCGAAATTCAGCACCGAGGGGCTTTCCAGCCTGTTTTTCAGGGCCGTCAATTCTGCGTCGGACAGGAAATACTCATAATCCCCCGCATTCTTCTTCCATGCAGGCAGGTGCACCAGTACACGTCCACTGTCGAATACCCGAAGCATGGGGACGCCGTCAGAGGCGATCATGTCATTGGTTTGGGTATACCGCAGAAGCTCCTCCTCGCCCGAAAGTCCTGCTGCGCCGGCGATGGACAGCCATCCGCTACAGGCTATCAATAATAAGTATCTGAATGCTTTAGCCATTTTATGTCTCCACTAAGTTCGGGAACCCACCGAATCTGGCGCTGGATTGCTGACAGCTCCGGCAGAAAATCGTCTGGAACACCACTGTACTGTTCACGGCTCACCTCAGCGATGCTTGCCGGATTGTAACAACGGCGCATGAAACATGGAAAGGCAGGACTGGAATTGTGTCCGCTATCACACCATGAGAATAATGGGGCTCAGGATTCGGCAGGCTTGTTTCCCTGCCAACGGCTTTCACCAACGGATACACGCCGCACAAGCATTCGATACAGCCGCTTCAGAAGATCGGGGCGGTTGACGATTCTCCAGGCAGCGTAAAAAGGATGGCGAAGATAGTAACGTAGTATTTCTTTCGAATATTCCTTGTTGTATTCCGCCATGATCCGGGAAATGTCTTCCTTGCTGAAATCCTCGGTGGCCAGCAGGGGCGCCCCATAGCTCTGGGTCGCCATTCCCATATCCCGGTCACGCAGGTTTTCGTCCATGTAGCCATGTTCAATGGCATCCTCATACAGTTCCGTGCCGTACAGAGGCGTGGCAATGAGCACGCTGGGAATTGCATCGGCTTCCCTGAGCAACTTCAATGCCAGGCTGGTGGTGGCACGCATGTCCTCCAGTGTCTCACCGGGAAAGCCGATGACAAAGCTCAGGGCGGTACGCAAGCGGATCTTCTTGCAGTTGTGTATCACCTCGATGAGGTATTCCAGAGAAGTGTCTTTCTTGATGATATTGTCCAGGGTTTCCTGTTTGCCGGATTCCACAGCGATATTCAACTGCTTGCAACCTGATTTCTTGATCTTTTTCAGAATCCTCATGTTCAGGGTGTCCCCACGCACACCGTTGGGCGTGTCCCAGCGGATGTGCATTCGATTCTCGATGATGGCATCCAGCATCTGTTCGAAGCGCCGCTTGTGCAGGCTCAGATTGTCATCCTCAAAATGAAACTGGGAAATGCCGTATTTTTCCTTGAGAAGCTTGAGATGCTCTATCACATAGTCCACGGAATGCCAGCGGTATTTCTTGCCCATGTGCAACGCCACGGAGCAGAAAACACATTTGTAGGGACAGCCCCGGCTGGTGAAAATGGAGATCTGCGGGCCTTTGAAGTTGGAGCGGCTCAGGTACAGATAAGGACTGTTGAGGTAATCGGAAAAGTTGATGAGGTCGTAAGCGGGAAACGGAAAATCATCCAACTGTTTTCGATATTCCCGGGGCTTGAACATCACCAGTCCATCATGGATGGAGGCGACGCCTTCAACGCTGTTCAGAGACTGCCCGGCTCCATAGCGGCGCACGAATTCCTGAAAACTCTCTTCGCCTTCACCCACGACCACGTAATCGCATTTCCCCGAGCGCAACAAATCCTCATAACGAATGGTGGCATGGGGCCCGCCAAACACAACCAGGGCATTGGGCGCAGCCTTACGGGCACGTGCCGCCACTTCTTCTGCATATTCCGCCTGCGCGGTAAAGGGCATGGAAATACCCAGGATATCCGGCTGCAATGCCGCAATACGCTCTTCGATCACTGGCATCGGCGTGCCAAACACATCCATGCCATCCCGGTGCTCCATGGAAAAATCGGTTACCAGACAATCGAGGATATGCAGCTCGCAGTCCTCCCGGATCATGGCTGCGATACTGAGTATTCCCAGGGGAAAATACGTATTGAACGAAGCCGACTGGGGTGAATACCCCTGGGGCGGGTTGATCAACATGACTTTCGGCATATTCATGGGCAAGCCTCTTTTGCTAAGGGCGGAAATACACCTAAGCCATCGATTGTTGCGGCTCCAGCCCGACAGCAGCTGTCACAACGGAGCAATGTCGGACCGCAGTCCGACCTGCGAGTAGGGTTTTTTCCATAATTGTTCAGGATGTGTGCAGCGGATTTCTGAAAGTGAAACAAATTGCCAGTGACATCAGCCTGCATCATGCGCGCGAGTCCTGTTGGACAGGCAAATCAATCATCCTGGCAAAATCTGCTGTTGTCAACCTGGCAGACTCCTGAACATAACGCCGCATCCCTGTGAGTACTTCCGAGCGTTTTTCTTGCAGATAGCAACACCCCTGATCAACGAATGCCAGTGCCGCCCTGTCGTTGCCATCCAGAGTATGACACAGGGACGCCAGGCCCAGGTCAGACATCAGGCCTGTCACTTTCTCGTCATAGGAAAAGGCCAGCATGGGCTTCTCCAGCAACAAAGCCAGGATCAGTGCATGAAAACGCATGCCAAAAACCATTTCACAGCCGTCGAAAACCGCTCCGGCACCAGCGAGTCCCTGGGTGGGATCCCAGCTGCGCACATCCCCCAGCTTCAATGAATTGCTCAAGCGTTCGCAAAATTCGATATCCATTCGGGAATCAAAGGCCACCAACACGGGCTCCAGGCCCCGTTGCACAAGCCCCCTGAGTACCTTTTTCCAGAAGGACAGTCCTTTGTTCTCTCGGGATGAGCCCCAGGGCCTGGGCGCAACCCCTATCAAGCCTTTCTGCACAGGCACTGGCGTGGCGGGCTGCAATACCTTCCCCAAAGCCAGCACTGGATCACCTGTCAGCCTGTAGTCGTCCCGGGGGTACAGCTCGCGGGCAATATCCAGGGACAAGCGCTCTCGCAGACTGACGCTGGATGCATGCCGCAGCACATCGCGCACCAAATACCGGCCCAGCTCGCTCTTGGGTCTGCGCAGGCTGTTGGCAAACAGGGCATAGGGGATCTGTTGCTTTCTCAGATAGAGAGTGCGGGAATGCCAGCCCATCAGGTGGGTAAGAGGGGTGTCATACCACACCCCGCCCGCACCGATTATCACCCTGTCCGGCAATGGCTGCCCCTTCTGCAGGGAATGCCCCCTGGCGACATTCCTCAGGCGTTGGAAATAATCAGGAAAATTCCTGTAATCCAGCCAACGCAGGTCAGGCTGTATCTTTTGTGACAGCGCAGGATCAAAGGAGTAGAACCAGGCCTCTCTGCCCTCTGCTTCCAGAAAGCCGGCTTCCGCCAGGCCGATGAGTTCATCGCCCAGGTTGCCGCCCCCAAATCCGCCCATCACGGCAATCTGGCCATTCACGCTGCCTGGCCTCCCGACAAAAACCCGTAGCCACCAATACGTTTCAACGACCAGGCCTGATAAGCGCAGGCAATCAGATACGCAACGATGACTGAAACCAGCAGTCCCGGTACACCGTATCCGGGCATGAGCAGTGCTGCAGCAAGCAACAGAGCGATCAGCGCCAGACCAAGGGCGTGCAGACGGGCCCGGTGATATCCGTGAAAGGTCAGCAAAGTGCCCAGAAACCCCAGGCCAATGCGTAAAATGGCGACCATAGAAAAATACGGTAGATACTGCACCAACCCCTCCAACGCCCGTCCATACAGCAGGTGAATCACTTGTTCTGGGAAAGCCCACAGTGGTAGCCATACAACCAGCGCCAGCATCACGCACAACACCAGATAGTACCGCTTGTAAATATCACCTCGCTCAGCATGCAGTCGCGGCAGGAAAAAAACCGTCAACACTTCCGTGAGCATCATCACCATCAACAGGATTCGCACTCCCCCCTGATACATGGCCAGCTGCTCCGGGAAACGCAGGTACATGAGGGTGGAATCGAGCAACAGCAGCGCATAACCCACCAGCGCAGTGACCCCGTATAGGGAAGCGCGCTTCAGATACACCGCTATTCTTTGCCAGTGCAACCGAGGATGGTAGGATTCCAGATGCAGGCGCGAGAAATATCTTTTCGATATCAGCAGCATCAGCAGACGCAGCAGGACAAAAACCCAAACGACCGTCCATAATGATGCCGCATGAAAAAACGCCAGAAAGGCAATGCCCAGCAGTATTCCAATATTGTAGAAGGTCTGGCCTATGGTTTCGATGTGGTAACGCCCCTGCACCCTGAAGTGATACAGATAGTGCTGGGACAACGCCAGCATGGCGGTTGAAAACAAAAGCAACACATAGGGCGGGTAGTCTCCGGGCACTTGGCCCCGCAGGGCAAACAACACAAGGCCCAGCCCTCCCATGAGGACAAAACCGGATACGCTGGTGATGTACTTTACCCTGAGCAGGGCGGCCGTCCTGAAGTATCTCGTCCGCAACACGGCCTCCAACACCAGGAAGTAGAGGCCAAAGTCCATCAGCACCAGAGCGAAATTCGTCAATAGGAACAGAAAGGACAGACGCCCAAACTCTGCCTCATTCAGCAGTCTGGCCAACCAGAAGAAAACCAGGCTGTTACCGGCAAAGCGCGCAAAAAAAGAGAAGCCGTTGAACAGAAAGTCCTTCACGGGACTGGCCAGGTGCAACTCGGCATCTGCAATGCCAATATCCGTTTCTGCTCATATTTCCCTGACAGCAGAGCCCGTGCTTTCTCGCCCATGCGCCAGGCTGTCACGGTGGGTGGAAGACCGATAAAGATGATCGGCATAAGACCGGAACTCGCCATTCTTGCCATATTCAGGGAAATCGGAACAAGCAATATCCGGGACTGAACGTCACGTGTTCCTGCAAGAGGCTCATACGCCCATCCCGCGAGCACAGCCATGAGAAAGGATCACCCGGGCCATTTCCACATGGGCGGCCAGGCGGCATGAAAACCAGAGAGAAGCCGGAAACAATCCCCGACGGCAGCAGATTGAAAAGCGCCACACGCTCCATTATCCATGGTCCTTTGCTCCAGGCTCTGGAGACGGGGCATTCCCGGCCTTCTCCCTGGCCTTGTCCAGCAACTCCTTGGGCAAGCCACAGCTGTTATCCGGATCACGACCTATCAGCATTTCCAATGCATGAGGGTGCCCCTGCCTGGCCGCCAGACAATACCACTTTGCCGCCTGGGTACTGCTCTTGCTGACGCCAAACCCATTGGCATACAAATTGCCCAGGGCAAACTGGGATTCTGCGTGCCCGGCCTCCGAGCCCCGGCGAAACCACTCGGCGCCCTCGGCGTCATTTTTCTCCACACCCTGGCCATTGGAATAGGCGTATCCCACGGCATACATGGCTTCAGGGTCGCCAAGTTCTGCCGCTTTTTTGTACAACTCGAATGCCTTGCGATCATTCTGCTCTACGCCCCTGCCTTGGGTATACAGCTTGCCCAGGGCATACAAGGCCTTGGGGAAGTCTTTTTCCGCCGCGGCTTTGAACCACTTGAGCGCTTTCTCCAAATCGGCTTCCCCGCCTATGCCATTGAGGTACATATAGCCCAGATCATTTTGCGCGCGTGGCATGCCGCTGGCCGCTGCTTTCTCCAGCCAGGCACGGGAGGCTTTTGCATCCTTCTCCAGATTCTTGCCCTTCAGATACATTTCCGCCAGATCATACTGAGCCTGGGCATAACCCAGTTCAGCGGCTTTGCGGATTTTCTCCACGGCCTGGGGGCTGTTCTTGTCCACACCCCGGGCCGGGTTCATCATGCCAAGCCGGTAAATGGCTTCCAGGTTCTTCTGTTCCGCAGATTTGCGCATGAGCGCCATGGCTTTGTCGATGTCCTTTTCGACCCCCAGGCCTTCCAGATACATCATGGCAAGGGCCAGTTGCGCGCGGGAGTCACCTTTTGCGGCGGCTTTCTCGAACCATTGGACAGCCGCCGCGGGATCCTTGTCCATACCCATGCCCTGTACACTGAGCAGTCCCAGAATATACATGGCAGGAGTATGCCCGCCGGCAGCGGATTTCCTGAACCATTTTATCGCCTGCTTCATGTCTTTCTCGACAGACTGGCCCCGCTGGTAAGCCAACCCGAGATTGAACTGCCCCTTGGCATGGCCATTTTCCGCCGCACGTCGATACCAACTCAACGCTATATCCTGGTCAGCTGCCACGCCCTGGCCTTGGGCATACATATACCCAAGGCTGAACTGCGCTTCCGCATCCCCGCCCTCCGCCAGGGGGCGCCATATCTCCAAAGCCCTGGCGTAATCCTTTTCCTCGTAGGCCTGAAGACCATCTTCATAAGTCTTGGAACACCCGGCCAGCAGAATGAATACGAACAACAGGAGGGAACGGAATACCGCAGATGGATGGATTGATTTGCTTACCATGAATAGATTTCCTGTCAATGGATGGTCGTTGGACAATACTGCATCCCTGAAACGATTCAGCACCGATCTCTCCAGGCTCAAACCTGCCGGCGAATCTGTTCCCTGTGATCGGGCATGGGAGATGTCAGTGACTGAACCCGGGTCAGGCGCAAGTCATTTTCTGTGCTCCTGAGTAAAACTTTTTGTCATTATCTGCCCTGACCATATTCCTTTTCAACTCGGACAACACCAGGCACAAGACCGGGAGCAGAAAAATCTGCTCCCGGTCTTGCCGTAACGAATGCTATTTCGGCTGCCCCGTGAGACAACCGGCAGTGCACGCCAGGTGGCACTCACTGCCGCTTGGTCATCAGGGATGAATCGGCAGGTTGAAATCGCGCTGGATGAACACGGCCATCTGGCCCCGGGTAACCGGATCGTCAGGGCAGAAATTACCACCACCGCAACCCGAAGTGATACCCTCGGCGGCCAGGGCCTCTATCCAGTCAGCAGCAAAGTCACCGACTGCCACATCGCCAAACACCGTACCCGTGGCAGGCGGCGGCGTGAAGCTGGCACCATGCTTGGCGCGCAGCAGGAAGACCGCCATTTGCGCGCGGGTGACATTGTCATCCGGGCAGTAGTTTCCACCACCGCAGCCGGAAGTGATGCCGTCCGCAACAAACTGTTCGATCCAGGCAGCCGCCCAGTAGCTATCCGACACATCAGCAAATACCGTGCCTGTTGCCGGTGGGGGCGTGTAGCTGCTGCCATGGATGCCGCGCTCCAGGAACACCGCCATCTGGGCCCGGCTGACATTGTCCGTATCACAGTAGTTGGGCAAAGGTGTCTGGTTGTCGCAACCGCTGGTAATACCCGCGAGCCCAATGGACTGTATCCAGGCGTAGAACTGATGAGCCGGCGGCACATCCGCAAACATCTGCTCATAGGGGATGACGGTGAAAACCACTGGCAGGAATTCTGCACCATAGGGCGCGTCGTTTGCCACCCTCACCTGGGCCTCGTAGGTGCCAGCTGTCAGTGCCGTGGAATCGAAGGTGAAATCGATTGCCTCCGATGCGCCGGCTGCCACGGTGCCGCTGACCGGATTTTCACTCAGCCATGGGATATCCACATAATTACATGCGTGGCTTTCACCGGAATCCAGCTCCACGACCTTGTCATCCCCTGCAGCATTACTGGCCGCTTGTTGAATGGCCCACAAGTGGCCATCGCAACTGATGCCCAGGCCGCCCTGTTTGTAGTCCGTGATACCGGAATCGAAACTCGCAACCGGCGTATAGTCGTTTGCGACATCCAGCACCGCGACATCATCACCGGTTGAATCCATGTTGGACAGAACAAACAAATGCCCGGTATCCGGGTTATAGGCCAGTCCGGCAATATTCAGTCCAACATCCTTGGAGTCAAGAATGGTGCCACTGCGGTCAAAGTGATGGATGGTGCTGTCATTCCAGCTGCCGGCATAGAAAGTATCCGTCAGGAGATCGTAGGCCAGACCGCGCATGGAAGCACCAAATGCCGGACAAATGCGGCCACCCGTGGGCGCCAGCGTGGCAGGGTCTGACTCATAGATACAGTTGTCCCCCCCCACATTGACCTGCCAAAGCGTCTGGTTGGTCGTATCATAGGCGCCATCGGCCACATAGAGAGCCTTCCACGCAGAGCTTATGCTGTCACCGGTATTCGTGCCATCCCGAAGGAACCTGTGATTGTCGTCATCCGTGCCACCAGCCGCCACACCAACGTTGTTCACCCACAGGTCATCCATTTCCTTGTCAAAGGTGATACCCCAGGGGAAACCCAGACCGGTTGTGAACTGGCTGAGCACATCACCCGCCGCGCTTGGATTGGGCAATGCGTCCGTACCGAGATTCAGCGGGTCAGGCACGTAGCGCAACAGGCTGGCATCGGCATCGTTCATATGCTTTGGAGAAGCATGGCGCTGCTTGTCGGCCCAGGGGCCAGCGGCTACTGGCGCTGCAACGGGGCTGTCAACCTCGACCAGGCTGTAGCGGGCATCTTCACCCCCAGTATTGGCGAGATCCAGGGTCTTGGGCCAACTCATGCCTTCCCACAGCGTCATGGTCACGGGTGATGGCGTGGCGCTCAGGACGGCTGCCGGGAGGCTGAAATCCTGACGCAGCACACCACCGGCGGAGATAGTCACGGAATGGCTGTCCACGCCGTAACCCCGGGGCGCGGTGGCACTGACACTGACCGTACCGGTTGGCAGGGCAAGAACATAGAAGCCGTCGTCCAAAGCCGCATTGGCAGGGGTGGCAACACTGACGGTCTCATGGGTGCCGTCACCCACGGTTGCGCCGTTGATGGCAGTGCCGGTATTGGCATCATACACGTTACCCTCCACCAGCCCGCCGACACCAGGATCCGGGGCACAATGACCGATTGCCACATCGTCGATCTGCGCATACCAGTCCCAGTCATTGGTGTTGGGATCATAGTAGCGCCAACGCAACTGGTAATCGTTGGCGCCCGTCAGATAAGAACTCAGATCCAGACTGACCGCCTCGCCGGGTGCGGATCGATCACCGCCATGGTCCTCGTTCCAGCTCGACACATTGGTCCAGGTCGTACTGCCATCGACACTGATATCCAGATCCAGAAAATCGTTGCCAGACAGATTCTGGTAGTTGGCAAGATACGTCAGCACCGCACCGTCAGCAACGCTGATGACCGGAGAAATCAACGAGGTATCGAATTCCTTGGTACCGGCCTTGTCACTGCTGACGGAAGCCGCATCGCCGCTGCCGCCGGTGAAGTTGCCACTCTCGCCAGAACCGGCGACATTGCTCCACACCACGCCATTGCCGGCATCATCCACCACGGACCAGCCACTGGGCGGGAAGGTGGCGCCGTTGAAATTCTCCGTGACACTGCTGCTGAATCTGTATCCCGGCGCATTGCAGGACCCTTCGTCGATCAGCATGGAAAAATCTTCCGTACTGGGAGCTGCCGGCACCGTGACGACCCGGGACTGGCTGACATAACCGTCCACGGACACGTTGAAGGTAAGGGAAGCCCCCTGGGGCAGGCTCACACTGTAGGTGCCTGTCACTGGATCGGTATGGATGGTGGATAGAGGCGTTCCGGCGATATCGATAGCCGCATACAGGGGCCAGCCCTTGCCCGAGCCATCAGTCACGGTGCCACTGACCGTGATCATGGACGCCGGGGAAAGATCGAAATCCTGAATGGTGGTGGCGCCACTCGTCACGCTGACACCATTGGCCGTACCCGTGATATACCCGTACTTGGAAGCAGTGACGGTGTAAGTCCCCACCGGGATGTTGGCGAAGTTGTACAGGCCGCTGGCATTCGTGGTGGTGGTGATACCACCGGCATCCACCACGGCGCCTTCGATGGCCGTGCCGCCACTGCTTACCGTACCCGTCAAGGTGCCCGTGGCGCCAGAGGTACAGCCAGGATACTTGAACGAACCGATACGGGTCTTCCAACTGGCGACGCTGTCTGCGTCATAGTATTCCTGGGTGTACCAGAAGGTACAGTCATCGACAGGATCCACGCTCATGTTGGAATAATCCCCCCAACGCCCCGAGCTGTGTGACTGGGAGCCGCCTCCGGCGATCAGCACGGCTTCCGCCTGAGGCAGGGTATTAGCCGTATCGCCCGCCAGGCGACCGGCATAGCGAATGGACGGCGCGGTACCGGTACTGGACACGGAATAGCCCAGCGCGATATTCCCCTGCTTATCCATGGCAATGGATCCCATCCAGCGGTGCTCGCCATCCGGGGCATAGGTGCCCTGGTTGACGACACTCCAGCCGGCACCGGAATTGCGCAACTCGTACCAGCGCACGCCTGCGTGATCGGAACCATTCTCGTCAACCGTGTGATTGGCAACCATGGACTGATGAGTACCAAAGTTGCGATATTGCACCCGGTACATGAGGCGATCCGAGGCGGCATCCAAAGCCTTGCCTCCCGGTTGCGGGATACAGTTGCGGCTGTATCCGCACATGTCAGTGTCAAAGGCCGCAACCGCCGGCGAACTCAGGGACGTAAAAGTGGAATTGGCGGTGTTGCTCCAGTCCACATGAAACGCCCAGATATCCAGTTTTGCACCACTGCCTATCTGCATGAACAGGTTGGGCGCTCCCGCGGGCGGCGGCGTGGTACCATCCCAATCTGCAGGCAACATGCCACCCACGCTGGGGTCGGGATCATCGAAGTACACCATTTGCGCGGCATTGCCCGCCAGCATCTGGCTGCGCTCGAAAGCAACGGCACCCTGCCCGGCCCAGGCATTGCTGTTGCCATCGAACTGGTTGATGGACATATAGTAACCGTCCGGCCAGACACCAAAATGCGGATAGTCGTTCATCTTGGTACTGCTGATCTTGAAGTCATACAGATGATAGGCGCCCGTGGGATCCCCTGTCTGGGAAATGGCGATACACTGGTGAAAATCATTGGGGAAATTGAGGGCAAACTGACTTAGCAGCCAGCGGTCGGCCGCCTGGTCGTACAGCACAATGGGGTCACCATTGTTGTTGCTCTCGCAAATGCCTCCAAAGCCATTCCACAGGGAATTTATGGGACTGGGCCCCATGAGGCTGTTGCCGTTCTTGTCCCACACCTGCACCACGGAATTGACCATTTGCACATAGTGATTGGGACCGACATCCCCCACGGTGTCAGGCGGCAACACGCCGGAGACATTGTGGTTGCCTTCAAAATTCTGCATCGGGGTCGGCATATTGGCCTGGACGGGCATGGTATCTTGCACCACGCTGTCGATGATTTGCGGCTGGAGCCCCCCTTTGGTTTCACCCGTCCGCCTGGGCAATGGCAAGGCGGGATAGACTTCGATCCTGCCCCCGTTTTTCAGGTATTCGGATATTGGGATGGCAACTTCACGAAAAGGCCGCGAGGCATGAACGCTGATGGATGTTCTTACAGTGGGTTTTGCCGACAGACCGTCTTCATTGGCTTGTGTCACCGCTGACAGGCCCATTGCCGACAGGGAAAAAATCAGTGCCGCCGGCTTGATGAGCCGACCGATGCTTGTTCTTTTTTTCATTGCCATGCCCTTTATTGATGGAATTGTTCAGTTCTTGTCAGGGGTAGTGACATGTATTTCCGCAACAGAAAACCTCTCCCCCTTTGCGGAATTCGCCACGCTCAATGAAGCTTAACGCCAAGAAACGGTCGTTACAACAATATTTTGACACTTGCAGTATTCAGTGTTGCTCGCAATAAATTCAGTATGGAAACATGTCCAACAAACCCTTGCCCTTGCGCGGAAGATTATCAGGCTGTTGTGACATCTTCTCCAGACCTCATACGGAAACCGGATCCGTATTACATGCCCTGATCACCTGGTATTGGAAGAGACATCGAGAAGGATCTGTTCATAGGCCTGCAGCACAGTGTCCCAGCGAAAGGACTCACGGAACCGACGCCGGCTCCATTCCGACATTTCTTCAATTCTGGCGCTGTCGTTCAGCAACTCATCCAGCATCTTGGCGCAACTCTCCTGGTCCGTAAAATAGGCGGCCCCCGGTCCGGCCACCCAGCGATTGTAGGCATTGTCGTGGGCGAGGACGGGGGACCCGGCGCCCAGAGCTTCGACCAGGGAGGGGTTGGTACCTCCAACGGTGTGGCCATGGATATACAGCCGGGTATAAAAACGCAGCGCGGCCAGTACGTCCTTGTCGTAGATGGCGCCAGGGAATGTCACCTCGTCACCAGCTGCTTCCAGTATGGCGCGGTGATAGGCGTTTTCCCGCGGATTCAGGTTGCCCAGCACCACCAGCTTGACCCCCCTTTTCCGGGCAGAAAATGCCTGTACGATCTCCAGAATGGAGTTCTCCGGCTCTGGGCGGGCGACCACCAAGGCGTAACCGCCAGGCGTCAAGCCCAGTTTCCGCAACACCGTCTCATCTGCAGCAGTGATATCTTCTGCACCATAGAGAATCATGGTGATCTTGCGAGCGGAAACCCGTGTCTGCAGGTGTTTCTCGATCTCAGGATGATCCGCGATGAGATGATTGCCCAGCAGGCAGCCGGCACGCTCATTGAGATACAGCCATGCGCGTCCGGCGGCACTCCACTTGTCTCTGCGCCACTCAACGCCGTCCATATTGATGAGATTGGTCACCCCCCGAAGACGCAGCAGGATGCAGAACAACGCCGTGTTGTAGCCCAGGGTCAGGGTAAGCCTGTGATGCCTGGAGGCATGCCAGATGGCTTTCCAGTCGAAGACCACCGTACCCACTGCATCACCACGGGATACGGGAATATGGACGCGTTGCACGCCTTCCCAGGTATCAGTGAATACGGGCCCCTTTCCCTCCTCCTGGCAATAAACGGTTACCTCCCAGCCCTTTTCCACCAAATAGAGGGAAAGCTTCTCGGCAAAGGTTTCGAACCCCCCGTGAGCGGCGGGCACGCCGCGGCTACCCAGTATGGCCAGCTTCTTCCTCATCAGCTCATCTTCCCGGCAGCCATGGCCATCCCATAACCTTTCAGAGTGGCCTGCGCCGTCTTGTCCCATGTGTAGTGATCCAGCACATGGTCGCGCAGGGCTTCATCAAAAGGTTGTTCCATGGCCTGGATCACTGCATTCCGTACGGAGCCGAGATCGTCAGGTTCGCAATAGGCGGCAAAGTCGCCAAAATAGTCCCGCGTATCACCTTTCTCCGTAATCACCAGGTTGCAGCGCATGGCTGCTGCTTCCAGAGACGACAGGCCCGGCGTCTCCATCCAGCTGATCAGGGCGGACGCCTTGGCCACCTTGTAGTATTTGGCCAGCTCCGCATGATCCACGGCGCCGATGAAAACCACATTGTCTCCGGCTTCAGCCCTGACCTGTTGGTAATAGGCCATGTGATTGGGCGACGGCTGACCGATGAGGAGCAGCCGGTAAGGAAGATCCTTCATGGCCCGCACCAGGTTGAGCTGGGATTTCCTTCCCTCGATACGGGCCGCGCAGACCAGGCAGCCCTCATAGTCTTCCAAACCGCTGGCGTCCACCTCATCGTAAGCGAAGACCTCCGTATCCACCGCATTGGGCACCACCACATAAGGGGGATCGACAAGCTTCATCTCCCGGGCGACCCGGATCATCTCGGAATCAGAGTTGGGCAGAAAAACATCCACCCGGGAAACGGTTTTCTTCAGGCTGCGGTAATACCCCTGACCCAGCACCGCCAGGGCGCCTTTGTGCAGCTCGCCACTGGTGACACCACGGGCGGCAATCTTCAGATACTCCAGCATATAGGGACTGCTGTGCCTGGCAATCAGACCAAGAAGACCGCCCCGGGCCTTCTGCTCGTACTCGGTGTACAGGCCGTAGATGGTGGACAGGGCCACGGGCTTGTCCTGGCGCTTGGCATTGCGCACCTGCAGCCAGGCCTCCTGCACGCGCATGAGGTTGAACACATGCACCAGATCATAGCCAGATACATCAGGCTCCAGTTCCTCGGCGATGTCCACCTCCACACCCAGCTTTTTCAGATATTCACGGGTCTTGAGCATCTGCACCGTGTCGCCGCCCGGTGCGGAGAACAGGGTGATGCGGGACTGGAACAATACCTTCACGGCTGCAGCAACATCCGGGTGATATCCACGACCTGGCGGGCGGCGGTGCCGTCGCCATAGGGATTCACCGCGTTGGCCATGGCCCGGTGCGCCTCCCTGTCCTCGATGAGTCGCAGGGCCTCTCTGACGATAGTCTGGCGATCCGTCCCAACCAGCTTTGCCGTACCCGCCTCTATGCCCTCCATGCGCTCGGTGACATCCCGCATGACCAGTACCGGCACGCCCAGGGACGGTGCTTCCTCCTGTATGCCACCGGAATCCGTGAGCACCAGCCAGGCCCGGCTCATGAGCCACACCAGGCTGGCATAATCCAGCGGCTCCACGAGATGAATATTGTCCTTTCCTGCCAGGATCCTGCGCACCGGCTCCTGGACATTGGGATTGAGATGCACGGGATAGACGATCTGTACCTCCTCGTGAGCCGCGGAAATATCGGCCAGGGCGCCGCAGATGTTCTCGAAGGGCGCGCCAAAGCTCTCCCGGCGATGCCCGGTGACCAGGATGAGTTTTCTGCCCTCCTCCAGGAAGGGAAACCGGCGCCTCAGGTCGGTGTCACTGTTTTCCAGAATCGCCAGGGCTTCCTGGAGGGCATCGATCACCGTATTACCCACCATCCATACGTTGTCGCGGATGCCTTCTGCTGCGAGGCTGGCCACAGCCGCTGGCGTGGGCGCAAAATGGTAGCTGGCCAGACGTCCCGCCAAGATACGGTTCAGCTCCTCCGGAAAGGGTGAATAGCGGTTGCCGCTACGCAGCCCGGCCTCGAGATGGGCCACGGGCAGCTGCTGATAGAAAGCCGCCAGGGCGCCGGTGAGCACCGTGGTGGTATCGCCCTGGACGAACACGATATCCGGCCGAAAGTCCTGCAGGGGCTGCTCCAGGGCCATCAGGCAGCGCGCCGTGAGCTGAGTCAGGCTCTGGCCTTCGGTCATGAGATCGAGATCGTAATCCACTTCCACCTGGAAGAACTCCAGCACCTGATCGAGCATCTCCCGATGTTGCACCGTCACACAAACACCCACTTTCCAGCTGTCCGGATCTTCGCGGAAACGGGAAATCAGGGGGCTCATCTTGATCGCCTCGGGACGCGTCCCAAAAATGAAGAGGACTCTTTTCATCAAAGGGCGCCCTCCGAAGGATCGGCCGCGGCAAATGCGGGAGAAAAATGGGTCATGACAATATTTTAACGCATTTGCCGGTAAAAACCTTTCTTGTGAACGGCGTCACAATAACCTGGGGAAGGGCTCTTACGACATCCTCGGCAGAACAGTATATTCAGCGTCTGCGGAACAGTTCCGGCTCCAGTTCGTGACGGTGCAACAGACGATAGAATTCCGTGCGGTTGCGCTTGGCCAGGCGCGCCGCCCGACTGACATTGCCTGCCGTGGCCTGCAGCAGGCCCACCAGGTAATCCCGTTCGAAGGTCTGCTGCGCCTGGGCCAGGGGCTCGATCTCCTCCGGTCGGTGGCGCAAGGCTTCCTGTATCAGGGTTTCGGAGATCACAGCCGTGGAGCACAGTGCTGCCGCCTGTTCCACGACGTTGTACAACTGGCGCACATTCCCCGGCCAGGGTGCCAGCATCAGGGCCTGCAAGGCGTCCGCTGAAAAACGCCGCGCCTTGCAGCCCCGTTCCCCGGCCTGCTGGAGAAAATGCCGGGCCAGCAGGGGAATGTCTTCCCGCCGGCGGGACAATGGCGGGATTTCCAGCATCACCACATTCAGACGATAGTAGAGATCTTCACGGAAGCGGCCTTCCTCTATGGCCTGCTCCAGGTTCTGATGGGTGGCGGAAACCACCCGCACATCCACGGGAAAGGCGGAACTGGAACCGACCGGACGCACCTCGCCGTCCTCCAGTACCCGCAGCAGCTTGGCCTGGAACTCCAGGGGCATGTCACCAATTTCATCCAGGAACAGGGTGCCCTGGTGGGCGGACTCGAACAGCCCCTGGCGGTTGCTGGTGGCGCCGGTGAAAGCCCCGCGACGGTGTCCGAACAGCTCGGATTCCAGCAGGTTCTCCGGTATTGCCGCACAGTTCACCGGGAGAAAGGGGCCTTCCCTGCGGGGACTGGCTTTGTGCAGGGCGCGCGCCAGCAGTTCTTTGCCGGTGCCACTGGGGCTTTGGATGAACACGCTGACATCCGTTTGCGCCACCCGGTGCGCTTTTTCCAGCAATGCCACCATGGCGGGACTGCTGCCGATGATGTGTTCGCGCCATTCCCCGCCGTCCGTGCCGGTATCGGCTTCCACCGGGGCATGACGCAAGGCATCACGGATACACTGCAACAGCTCTCCGCCATCGAAAGGCTTGGTGAGGTAACTGAACATGCCTTTGCGGGTGGCGCGCACGGCGTCCGGAATGCTTCCGTGGGCCGTCAGCATGATGACCGGCAGGGCAGGCGCCTGCTTCTGAATGGCATCGAACAAGGCCATGCCGTCCATTCCCTGCATACGCAGATCCGTGATCACCAGCTGTGGCGGCCGGGCGCTGATGCGGCCCAGGGCCTGACGCCCGCTGCTGGCCGTCTCCACCAGATAACCGTTGGCCTGCAAACGCAGGGACAGCAGTTTCAGCAACCCCGGGTCATCATCCACCACCAGGATGCGGTGCCGCCCCGGGGGGAAGCGGGGTGGTTGCAGGGGGGATGAGAGACTGTTCCTTTTCATTGATGTTCTGCTCTATCTGCTTGAGTTGTTGCAACTGGGTTCGAAGATCC
The DNA here is from genome assembly GCA_027026755.1 of Sedimenticola sp. Classification (GTDB taxonomy): domain Bacteria; phylum Pseudomonadota; class Gammaproteobacteria; order Chromatiales; family Chromatiaceae; genus Thiolapillus. The sequence continues at coordinate 26,082 of JALVNE010000023.1, forward strand.
TCCAGCTCCCTGGCCTGAGCCTGGTTGCGGGCCTGCTCCTCGTAAAGAAGATGCTGCAGTTGCACTGAACGCAGCAACTGCCGGCGCTCCCTGTCGAGGGAATCGCGCAGCAATGTTGCCAGACGTTGCGCCGGGAGATACCTGGCCAGGGCTCCGGATTCCAGCAAATCCTCCACCAGTTTCAGCGCCCTGGTTCTTTGACTGCTGTCTCCCAGGCTGTATACCAGCGCCAGGCGCAGCTGTTCGCAACCGTTCCGGGTCAGGGTCCACTGCTGACGAACCTCCTTGCGAAAAGCCTCCCGGGCTTTGGTGTCCATGTAGGAATAGGCTTCATAGTCCACCAGCAGATCCCGGCAGTCCGACGCGGATTCTCCGCCATTGGAAAGGACCGGTATCTGCTGCCTGTCGAAAGACGCACAACCCGTCAGCAGCACCAAGAACACCCACACCAGTATTTTCATGCTTCCTCGCACATCGGCAATCTGACCCTGAAATGCGCGCCCTGCGGGGTATCCAGCAATTCCACTGCTCCGCCATGCAAATCCAGATAGCGTCTCACCAGGGACAGGCCCAGCCCCGTGCCCCGCATGGGGCCGGTGGAAGGAGATTTTCCCTGGTAGAACGGCTCGAACAAATGCCGCCTGTCGGCTTCATCGATACCGCAGCCCTGGTCTAGGACATCCAGGATGGCCTGATGGTTCACAGGGCGCGAGGAAATCGAGATCTGGGTGTCATCCGGGGAATACTTGATGGCATTGGACAGCAGGTTGTCGATCACCGCCTGCAGCTGTTCCTCGTCTCCCATCACTTTGACTGGTTGCAGATCCAGTTTCACTCTCATGCTCCGGGTTTTCAGGGTCAGTTCGTGTTTCTTCAGTGCGACCTGCACCAGCTCTGACAGATCCAGAGGTATTCTCCGGGCCAGCTTGTCTTCTGACAACGCCCGGTTGAAATTCAGCAGGCTTTCCACCTGCTCCTGCAACTGCAGGCTGTTCTCCCTGAGAATAGCCACGACCTCGGCCTGTTCGGGAAGCAGCTTGCCCGTGATGCCTTCGTCCAGCAGTTCCGCCGCTTCACGAATGGCCGTCAGGGGCGTTTTCAGCTCGTGGGATACATGATGCAGAAAATGAGTCTTCTGCTCCTGCAGGGCAATGAGGCGCCGGCGCAACCAGTCCAGCTGTTCCCCCAGCTCACGAACATCCTGCGGCCCGCGCACGCGAATGGGGCCTGCCAGCTCTCCACCGCCCAGACGGCGTATCGCCCTGCCCAGGCGGCGCAGGGAACTGGCGATGAGAAAACTGAAGATCACCGCTATGAGCAGCGCCACGGGTATCAATACCAGGGCCTGCCAGAGCAACAACCGTCTCAGCGCCTCTGTCTCTGCATTGATGCGCTGGCTTTCCCTGGACACCAGAGCCGTCACATCGAAAGGTATGGGAGCCGCCAGGCCAGCCAGCTGTTCATCGTCCCGCAGCTGTATCTCCTGATCCCGCCCCTGCGCGTTGGCCGGGGCCAGCAACAGCTTCTGGTAAAGCCGCGCCTCGTTTTCCTTCAGCGCCTGGAGCCGGGCCGCCAGTACAGGATCTTCCGGCATCTGCGACAGGCGCTCCATCTCCTGCTGGAACGACTGACGCTGGCTCTCATAGCGCTGCAGTATGGCATTGTCCCCAAGCACCAGATACTGGAGAGCACTGCGCTCCATGTTCAGCGCCTGGGCGGAAATAATGCGTCCTGACTCCACGGCGGCAATGGAAGCCTGTACGGCCTGCTGCACCCTTTCTCCCAGGCGATCCACCTGCAGCTTGGTGTTCAGCAAGCCCAGAGCCAGGGGAATGGCTGCAAGAATAAAGCCCAGCAGGGTCAGCTGGAGTATGGAAGCAGGCTTGAAAGACATACAGGGATTCTGCCAAACATTCGGCACTTTCACGAACTGTCGCTGAATGGCGACACCGGCTTTCCAGTCCGGCAGCTTACGAAAGGATGCCGGGAAAACCCTTCCCTGGGCACTATCGAACACCAGAACGTAAAACAGGAGTTCCCGCAGGCTGGATACTCCGTCCGCAACTGTCGCTCTCAGGCAACGGTTCTTTCCTGCAAGGTAGTAAAAAATAAACAACTAATCCATATAAACCAATGAGTTACAAGATATGGCACGGGGTTTGCTTTACAGCTTGCAGACCACCACGGAGTCTCTGAGCCAATACCGGGAGAAGTGATGCTGAAAACAAACAGCCGGATTCACACAGCAGAAGCCGGAAATCTCACTGCATCCACGACCCGAGAGGCCCGAAGACACCGTACCGGTCTGTTCAATCCACTATCAACCTATGTTTAAGGAGCTATACCATGTCTAAGAAAATCATTCTCACCATCCTGGGTACCCTGTTTGCCGCCAGCGCCATTGCCGGCGGTGCCTTCGCCGTCCTGGACCGGGACATGAACGGCAAAATCAGCAAGCAGGAAGCCTCCGCTCTCCCCAGCCTGGCAGAGCAGTGGGATTCCCTGGACAAAGACGCCAGCGGCGATCTCAGCAAGAAAGAGTTCATGGCTTTCGGGAGCGCCGACGAATCCGGTGAGAAGACTTCCGCAGTGAAAGACGCGCCCAAGACTTCCCAGGGCAAGTGAAAGGGAAAGAACACGCGAGTGTTCTGAGCCAAAACCAAGTCTTTTGCTTTTCCCGCCCTGCCATCACCCTGATGGCGGGGTTTTTTTATGACTGAATGGATCAGTTGCCTTCCAGAACATAGCGAATGGCCTCGGTGATGACCTCTGCTGGCGTGTTGTGGGGAAAGATGAAACGCAGCCCGCCGTCGGGGCCGATGAGATAGATGGCCGCGGAATGGTTCACCGCGTAACCGAAGGCAGAACCTTCCAGTTTCACCTCGGCGTACCGCGCGCCGTACAGCTTTGCCGCCCGGGCGATCTCCTTTTCCGTGCCCGTGACACCAATGAAATTGGGATGGAAATAGGCCACGTATTCCTTCAGCCTTTCCGGTGTATCCCGTTTGGGATCGACGCTGACAAAGACACCAGCCACCTGCTTCAGTTCATCGTCCTTCAGCCCATGCAGAGCCTGGGTCATGTAAGACAGGGAAGTGGGGCAGACATCGGGACAGGAGGTGTAGCCGAAATACAGCAACACCACCTTGCCACGCAGATCCTGCAGGGAAAAGCTCTCGTCTCCCATGTGCAGGCTGAAATCCCCCCCTGGTGGCGCCTCCCTCACCTTGGGCAGTCTTCCATCCTGCGCCGTTTGTGTCTCTGCCAGCGCCGGAAGCGTCATGGCGGCGGCAAGCAGCAATGCCATCAGGCGATACATGTCGGGGCTCTCCAAAGGGCCATTGTTTCCTGCGCTGGGATCAGCCGGGTGGATTGCTCATGAACCAATCATCGAAACAAACACCTGGCAACCTGCGCATAAAAAAGCCCGGAACCTGAAACGGTACCAGGGCCTCATACGCGCTAGCTGTAGAATGGTGCCCAGGGACAGAATCGAACTGCCGACACGAGGATTTTCAGTCCTCTGCTCTACCGACTGAGCTACCTGGGCGGAATCTGACCACGCAGCGCGTGGCCAAGGCGGCATATTTAATCCGCCTGGAGGAATTTAGTCAAGCAAAATCACAGCTTGATGTTGAATTCCGGCGGTCTGGCCGGGCCGCTGAAGAAAAACTTCTCCATTTCCTCCTCGAGAAACTTGCGGTGTTCGGGGTTTACCGGCGACAGGCGATGCTCGTTGAGCAATATGGTCTGCTGGGCCAGCCATTCCTTCCAGGCCTCTTTGGAGACGTTTTCGAAGATCCGCTTCCCCAGTTCACCGGGGTAGGGCTGGCGGTCCAGGCCCTCGGCTTCCTTGCCCAGCCTTACGCATTTCACCATTCGACTCATGTTGTGATCCTCTGCAGTTCCCGCAGCAGCTGCTGCACGGGCGCGGACAGGCCGCGCATCTGGTCTTCCCGTGGGTTATACCAGACCAGGGCATCCCCATCCAGCACCCGGCAACCCCCTTTTTTCAGCAGGATAAGGCGCGGGTGAATGCGCAGGTGGAAGTGGCTGAAACTGTGGCGGCGCGGCTCCAGGTCGCGGATGCTGCGCGGCGTCCATGCCTTTTGTATCAGCCATTGGGCCGGGTCTGCGTCCATATCCAGCTCGGGAAAGCTCCACAGGCCGCCCCACAGGCCCGCGGGCGGGCGTTTCTCCAGGAGCACTTCGCCACGCGCATTGCAGATCATGAGCATCTGCACGGAACGCTGGGGCAGGTTCTGGCGGGGCCGGCGTCCCGGGAATTCGCCAATGCAGTCATGGCGGCGGGCTTCGCACAGGGATTTCACGGGACAGCGGTCACAGGTCGGACGGGCACGGGTGCAGACCGTGGCGCCCAGATCCATCATGGCCTGGTTGTAGGCCGCCACTTTCCGCTCCGGGGTCAGTTCCCGGGCAATGCGCCACAGTTCCTTCTGCACCCTCGAGTGCCCGGGCCAGCCTTCCACCCTGAACACCCGGGCCAGCACCCGTTTCACATTGCCGTCAAGGATGGCATGCCTGTGCCCCAGGGCCAGGGAAAGTATGGCTCCGGCGGTGGATTCACCGATACCGGGCAGGGCCAGCAGATGTTCGAATGTTTGGGGGAACTTACCATCATGTAACTCCATGATCTGCCGGGCTGCCCGGTGCAGGTTGCGGGCCCGGGCATAGTAGCCCAGGCCGGACCAGTGGTGCAGCACCTCGTCGGGTTCCGCCGCCGCCAGGTCGGCCACCGTGGAAAAAGACGCCATGAAGCGCTGGTAATAGGGAATGACCGTATTCACCTGGGTCTGCTGCAGCATGATTTCCGATACCCAGACGGCATAGGGGTCCGGCTGCTGCCAGGGCAGATCCTTGCGGCCGTGGCAATCGAACCAAGCCAGTATCCGGGAGGCGAAATCATTCGTCTTGCTCATCAGGCGAATCATAGCGGAAGATTGCGCCATATCGCACAGTTGCGGCCTGCTCACTGTCTGAAGGACTCAATTCCGGGGTGATATTGACAAATATCGTGTTTACAGTTTTTTTCCTGCTGCTAGCATGGCGTCCTCGCAATACTTTCTAAAGGAGATGACCATGTTCAAACAACTGACTTCCGGACTTCTGCTCGGCCTGTTTCTCGCCAGCCCCGTTTTCGCGGGCACGGCCGCCGACGATATCCAGGTGATGGACCCCTGGGCCCGGGAAGTTCCCCCCGGTCTGACCACCAGCGCGGGTTTCCTCACCCTGCACAACAAGGGCAGCAAGGAACACAGGCTGGTTGCCGCGGAGTCCCCGGCCACCGGCATGGTGGAGCTGCATACCCACATCAATGACAACGGCGTGATGCGCATGCGTCCCGTGAAAGACATTCCCGTGGCCGCCGGCGGCAAGACCGAACTCAAACCCGGCGGTTATCACCTGATGCTGATGATGCTGAAAAAGCCCCTGAAATCCGGCGAGAAGATGCCCATCACCCTGGAGTTCGAAGACGGCAGCAAAAAGGAAATCCAGGCGGAAGTACGCCACTTCAGCATGGAAAAGGGCATGAAGCACATGAAGATGGATCACTGAACAGGACCACGTCATCTACATGTCTAAGTTATTGATAAAGCTGGGGTGGTGTCTGCTCGGAAAACCTCGGAGGCATGGATGCCGACGCGGAGCCTACATGGATGTATTTACGGCGTTTTTCCGGGCAGACATCACCCCAGCCGGAACTTAGATGACGGGACCCTGGATCACTGAACATCCAGCGGCAGGGACGCCGCAATCATTCACTCTCGACCTGGCTCATGAACCCATGAAACCTCTATCCTGGATCCTTCTGGCCTTGTTTCTCCTGGCCGCCGATGCGCAGGCCTGGTCCCTGTTCTCCGACGGCGGGAAAGACGAGCGTTTTCCCGGCATGGGCGGCGATTTCACCCTGCGCAGCGCAGACGGGCCGGTTTCCCTGAAGGATTTTCGTGGCAAGCTGGTGCTCCTTTATTTCGGCTACACATCCTGTCCCGATGTCTGTCCCACCTCCCTGGGCGCGCTGTCTTCCGCCCTGAAAAAGCTCCCGGACAAAGACATGGCCCAGATCCAGCCTCTGTTCGTCAGCGTGGACCCGGAAAGGGACGATGTGAACAAGCTGAAGGACTATGCCCATTATTTCCATCCCAAAATGATCGGCGCCACGGCGAATCTTCCCTACCTGGAAGACCTGGCGAAACGTTATGGCGCTTTTTTCCGCAAAGTGCCGGTAGAGGATTCAAACATGGGTTACGCCGTGGATCATTCCTCCACCATTTATGTGGTGGGCAGGGATGGCAGGCTGGTGGACATGATCCAGCACGGGGGCTCACCCAAGCGTATTTTGGAACATATTCGCAAGGCATTGCGAGACACAGAATAGCCTCCTTGACTGCAGGTCGGACTGAAGTCCGACCTGCAGCTATGATTTTCCCGTTGCGGACTACAGATAACGCAGCAAGGGCCAGAGATTGAACAGGCACAGATCGGGCCGGAAACTTTCCCGTCGCGCCAGCCCCTTCCTGTGCACCCAGGCCGCGGCCATACCCAGGGCCCGGGCTGGCAACATGTCGCGCTGAAAATCATCTCCCAGATGCATCATCTTTGCGAAAGGCAGACCGGACCAGTCCCGCAGGGCCTGAAAAAGCGCCGGATGGGGTTTGGCTGCCCCCACGTCCGCCGCTCCCAGGTTGAGATGAAAGCAGTCCCGCAAGGGCGTCTGTTCCACCTGGGCGTTGCCGTTGGTGACGGACACCAGCAGATAGTCCTGCTTCAGGCGGCCAAGGACGGGGAGCACATCCTCCCAGGGCGCCACCCGGTTGCGGGCGGCCCTGAATACCGCCGTGCCCTCCTCCGCCCGGCGCGGATCATAGCCGTATTCCTCCAGCAGCAGCGCCAGGCTGCGGCGGCGCACCAGGGTGAGGTCGTGGGAAATCCCGGGATGGGCTTCCATGAAAGCCACACGCCGTTCACGCATGTCCATGACAGACAGCTCACGCACGATGCGCGGCGCCTCCCGCGCCAGCCATTGGTACAACTCCTGCTCTGCCGCCATGATCACCGGCTTGGTGGGCCACAGGGTGTCGTCCAGATCGAAGCTGAGCAGGCGGATATGCCGGAACATCAGAGGCGGGGCAGCACCCGGCGGGAGATGAAGTCTGCCAGGGGGGCGAGTTCCTGCTGCCGCTGCGCCACCTGGACGATATAACCCAGAGTACGGGGAATATCGTCCAGGTAACCGGGCTTGCCGTCACGATGATTCAGGCGGGCGAAGATGCCTGCCGCCTTGAGATGCCGCTGGGCCCCCATGAGATCGAACCAGCGCAGGAAATCCTTTTCCTGTTCCTCGCGCATGACGCCGGACTGCACCGCCAGCTGAAAAAAGCCCCAGGCCCACTCGTCCACCTGCTGCTGCGGCCAGCTCACATAGCAGTCCCGCAGCAGGGACACGGCATCGTAAGTCACCGGGCCGCGCACGGCATCCTGGAAATCCAGCACCCCTGGCGCATGGGCCAGGCCGGTCATGAGATTACGGGAATGATAATCGCGGTGCACGAACACCCGGGGCTGCTCCAGGGCGGTATCTGCCAGCACATCGAAAGTGCGGGTCAGCATCTGTTCTTCCCCGCTGTCCAGCTCCAGCGCCAGATGGGTGCCCAGCAGCCAGTCCCGGAACAGGGACATCTCCGCAAGCAGCAGCTCCCGGTCATAGTCCGGCAGGCCGGCGGGATCGATGCAGGCCTGCATGCTCATCAGCGCACCCAGAGCATCACCATAGAGACGCTCCACGCTGTCCTGGTTCAGTGCGCCGAGATAATCCTGGCTGCCCAGGTCCTCCAGCAGCAAAAAGCCTTGCTCCAGGTCCTGTGCCAGCACTTCGGGCGCATGAACGCCAGCGTCCCGCAGGCGGCGGGCCACATCCACGAAAGGGGCGCAGTCTTCTTTTTCCGGCGGCGCGTCCATGACGATGCGGGTGCCGCCATCGGCATCGGTAAGGCGGAAATAGCGGCGGAAACTGGCATCTTCGGAGGCAGGCTGAAGGGAAAAATCACTCAGACCGCAATCTGCGGTGAGCCATTTCTCCATGAGAGCTTGGCGGTCTGGCATGGTTTTATTGGCGCAAAGATTGAATCAGGCGCCATTCTATGCGATTTTACCCGCGCCCGCGTGGAAACCAACTGTTATGCGATAAGGTGAGTAAAGATATAATTAATTTTCCCGCGCCCACGTGGAAACCAACGGAACGAGCCGTCCTGTGAAATCCTTCAAAATCATGCTCTACCCCCTGCTGCTTGGCGGCATGCTGTGCTGTGGATCGGCTTTGGCCACCAAGTACACCTGGGAATGCCGGGCGGCATCCGATGGCAAATCCTGGGAATGCGGTCCGGCGGGCAGTCTGCCACCCCTGCCAGAAAAGCCGCCGGTCACCGAGAAGAAGCCCGCGGTGAAGGCATCCGGCGTCACCACCAGGCCCCTGCCACCCCCGACCCAGCCAGAGACGGTCGAGGAAGGTCAGCCTGCGTCCTCTCCTGCTGTTGAAAGGGAAGAAGTCACCCAACCCCCGGCCTCCGCGGCCGAAGACCAGGCTGTCACCCCGGCGAAAGCCGCCGAAGCCGAGGTGACGGAAGAACCCCAGCCGAAAACCCGGGCACAGGCGGCCAAGCCCGAGGCCCTGGAAAAAGCAACAGAAGCTGAGCCCCCTGTCCAGCCCGGCTCTGGTGAAAACCAGGCCGAAGCCGTGACCGAAAAACCAGAGCCGGAGCCAGCACCGCTTTCCCTGGAAGACAAGGCCCCGGCCACTCCCGTCTTCCCGGAAGAAGCTCTCCCTGCCGGAGATTTCGCCCAGCTGCTGGACCAGGGCATGAACTGGCAGCAGTGTGGCCCAGCCACCCCGGTTCCCAGGCCATCCGCCGCGGGCGACAGCATTCTCATCGAAGCAGACAGCGCCACCGCCCTGCCGGAGGAAAACCTGGCCCATTTCCAGGGAAACGTAGTCATCCGCCAGGGCGGCAACAGCCTGCATGCCGATGACCTGAGATACGACAACAACAGACGCATCGTGCAGGCGGACGAACGGCTGCTGATCCAGCTGAAAGATCTGCGGGTACTGGGCCGCAAGGCCTGGTTCGACCTGCAGAAGGAACAGGGCGCCATGGAAGAGGCCAGCTACCGTATTCCCAGCCGCAAGGCCCGGGGTGAGGCCAGCCTGCTGGAAATCCGCGACAGCAAACACAGCCATTACGAGAACATCAGCTACACCACCTGCCCTCCTGGCAACAAGGGCTTCCTCCTGTCCGCCGAGCGCATGGACATCGACCAGGAAAAGCAGATCGGCACCTTCCACGGGGCGAAACTGGCCTTTCTCGGCGTGCCGATATTCTACGCCCCCACCATCACCCTGCCTCTCAACGACCAGCGCAAGAGCGGCCTGCTGGTGCCCTCCCTGGGTTATTCCAGCCGCAACGGGCTGGATCTGACCCTGCCCTACTATTTCAACCTGGCGCCCAATTACGACGCCACCTTCATGCCCCGCCTGCTCAGCAAGCGCGGCCTGCTGCTGGGGGGTGAATTCCGCTTTCTCACCCCCAACAACAAAGGCGAGCTGTTCGGCGAGATCCTGCCGGACGACCGCGAGTCCGACGACTACGGCGCCCGGGGCGCCATCCACGCCCGCGGCCACAGCAACCTGAATTTCCTCACCCAGGGACTGAGCGCCGATGTGGACATCAACTGGGTGTCCGATGACGACTACCTGGACGACATGGGCCGCAGCCTGGCGGTGACCAGCACCCGGCATCTCCTCAGCCGTGCCGCCCTGAACTGGCGCCTGCCGGAATGGGACGCCATCGCCGAGATTCGCGACTACAACACCCTGGACAAGACCATCGCCCCGGAAGACCGCCCCTACAGCCTGCTGCCCCGCCTGGCGGTGAACTGGACCCACTTCCAGGGCGCCGCGGGACTGGATTACAGCGTGAAGGTGGAAATGAGCAGTTTCTACCGCGACGACAGCGTCACCGGCGCCCGCTTCGACCTGCTGCCGCGGGTGTCCCTGCCCCTGCGCAGGGACTGGGGCTTCCTCGAACCGGCCCTGTCCGGCCGCTACACCTCTTATGAACTGGACGACCAACTGCCGGGCCTGGACAACAAGCCCGACCGGGGCACCTGGAGCGCCAGCCTTGACGGGGGCCTGTTCTTCGACCGCGACATGCGCTGGTTCGGCCGCAGTTTGACCCAAACCCTGGAACCACGGTTCTACTACCTCTACACGCCCTACGTGAACCAGGACGATCTGCCCCTGTTCGATACCGGCCTGCTGGACTTCAGCTTCAACAACCTGTTCCGTGACAACAGATTCAACGGCCCGGACCGGGTCGGCGACGCCAACCAGCTGACCCTGGCCCTTACCAGCCGCATCCTTTCCGGGGCCAGCGGCAGGGAACTGCTCAACGCCAGCATTGGTCAGATACTGTACTTCGACGACCGGCGCGTCACCCTGCACGGCGCAGGGCCGGTGAAAGACAGCAGCTCTTCCCTGGTGGCCGAGCTGTCCACAGGCATTTTCGAACACTGGATGCTGCGCGCCGGACTGGAATACGACCCCAACGCCGATACCAGTCTGCGCCAGGGCCTGGCCATGGCCACCTATCGCGGCGAAGCCGGGGAGCGCCTCCATGCCTCCTGGCGGCTGCGTGAAGGCGTGCTGGAACAGACGGATCTGGCCGCCATCTGGCCCGTGAGCGACAGGCTCAGGCTCATCGGCCGCTGGTATTACTCCGTGGAAGAAAGCCATTCCCTGGAGACCGTGGCCGGCCTGGAATACGGCGATTGCTGCTGGCGTATCCGTGCCGTGTGGCGCCGCTACCTGGACCGCAACGGCGAAGCATATAATGACACCGCCCTGCTTCAGCTCGAACTCAATGGACTGGGCAGACTGGGCAACAACATAGACAATTTCCTCGACCGGACGATATATGGTTACTGACAATCCCCACGGGCGGCTGCAAGGCTGGCTGCTCTTACTGTTTGCATTGTTCCTGCTATGCCCTGGCAGCGGCATGGCCGCCGAAACACAGCTACTGGACCGCATCGTGGCGGTGGTCAATGACGACGTGGTACTGCAGAGTGAGCTGGATCAGGAAGTACGCAGCATCGAGCAGAAGCTCGCCCAGGTCGGGGCACCAGACATGCCCGGGAATGAAATCCGCAAGCAGGCCCTGGAACGCCTCATCCTGGAGAAACTGCAGCTGGCCGAAGCCAAAAAGACAGGCGCCACCGTGGACGACGAAACCCTGCTCCGGGCCATGAACAACATCGCCAAACAGAATGGTCTGAGCCTGGAGGAGCTGGCGGCCGCCCTCCAGGAACAAGGCATGAGCATGGAAGAATACCGGGAAGAACTGCGCAAGGAGATCACCCTGCAGCGCCTGCGCAACCGGGAAGTCGTCAGCCGCATCCAGGTAACCAAGGCGGAAGTGGACAACTACCTGGCCCATGCCGAGGAGAACCCCGGCGGGCGGGACGCCTACCACCTGCGCCATATCCTCATCGCCACCCCTGACGGCGCATCCAGTGAGGAAATCGCTGCTGCCAGGAAACAGGCGGAAGACATCCTTCAGCGCCTGAAGAACGGCGAAGACTTTGCCGCCCTGGCCACCCGCTATTCCGCCGGGCAGCAGGCCCTGGAAGGCGGCGACCTCGGCTGGCTGGAGGCCGGCCAGGTGCCCACCCTGTTTGCCAAGGATCTGGCCACCATGGAAAAAGGCGAGGTGCGCGGCCCCTACCAGGCCGCCAGCGGCTTTCACATCATCAAGCTGGAAGACTACAAGGGCGGGGACAAGAACATCATCCGCCAGACCCACGCCAGGCATATCCTCATCCGCACCGATGAGATGACCTCGGATCAGGACGCGAAAAACCGCCTCGAGCAGCTGTACCAGCGCATCAAGGGCGGTGAGGACTTTGCCGCCCTGGCCCGGGCTCATTCCGACGACAAGGCTTCGGCCATCAAGGGTGGCGACCTGGGCTGGGTGAGTCCCGGTGACCTGGTGCCCAAGTTCGAGGAAGTCATGGACGCCCTGCCCATCGGCGGCCTGAGCGAGCCCTTCCGCACCCAGTTCGGCTGGCATATCGTGCAGGTGCTGGAACGCCGGGATCACGATGCCACGGAAGAAGTCAAGCGCGACAAGGCCAAGCTGGCCCTGCGCAAGCGCAAGGCCGACGAGGCCCTGCAGCTTTATTTGCGCAAGCTGCGGGACCAGGCCTACGTGGAAATCCACCTGGACGATGACTACTAACCCTCACGAGGGGTTTAGCTCCAAACCCCAGATCATGGAAATTCCCTCTCCCCCCGCCGGGGGGAGAGGGGGGACGGGAAATGCTCACCCCCTCCCCAACCCTCCCCCGCGCGCGGGGGAGGGAGTTATCAGTGTATTTCCACACTAACCCACTATGAGCATCGTCCTCACCCCCGGCGAGCCAGCAGGCATAGGTCCGGACCTTGTTCTCGAGGTTGCCAGCCGGGGACTGGATGTGCCTCTGCTGGTCATCGCCGACCCACAGCTGCTCAGACAGCGGGCCGGAACCCTTGGGCTGGACATCGACATCCTGGAAACCCATGTCCCGTCAACAGCGCCCGCTGCGCCGGGCAGCCTGCATGTACTGCCCGTCCCACTGGCCGCCCCCAGCCAGCCAGGCCGGCTCTCCGCCAGGAACGCCTCCTATGTGCTGGACTGCCTGCGTATTGCCGCCCAGGGCTGTCTCAGCGGCGAATATCAGGCCCTGGTCACCGGCCCGGTGCACAAGGGCATCATCAACGACGCGGGCATTGCCTTCAGCGGACACACGGAATTTCTCGCCGAACTGAGTAAGGCCTACCCCGTGATGATGCTGGCCTGTCCCGGACTGCGCGTCGCTCTCGCCACCACTCATCTGCCATTGCGGGATGTCAGCGATGCCATCACCCCCGAACTGCTGGAAACCGTCATCACCATCCTCCACAAGGACCTGCAGGAGAAATTCGGTGTTCACCAGCCGAAAATCCTCGTCTGCGGCCTCAATCCCCACGCGGGAGAAGGGGGGCACCTGGGCGCCGAGGAAAAGGAGATCATCGAACCCGTGCTGGAAAGACTGCGGACACACGGCATGCAGCTGCTCGGCCCCCTTCCCGCGGATACGCTGTTCACGCCCCGCTACCTGGAGCTGGCCGATGCGGTGCTGGCCATGTATCACGACCAGGGACTGCCGGTTCTCAAACACAAGGGCTTTGGCCAGGCGGTGAACATCACCCTGGGGCTGCCTTTCATTCGCACTTCCGTCGATCACGGCACAGCGCTGGAACTTGCCGGCACAGGGAAAGCGGAATCCGGCAGCCTGCTCGCCGCCCTGGAACAGGCAGCGGGCATGGCGGACATCAAGCCCCGGAACGGGCCAGACGCCGGTAGCCGATAACAATCAGCCCCGCTGTCAGCAACACCAGCAACGGCGGACCCAGCACCGGCACGGCTGTGGCATTGCCATTTGCCCCTCTGGCATAGAGATGGAAGTTGTCGATACCCAGCCGGGTGGTGGACACCGCGGCCGCAGGCATCAAAAGCCTGATTTCCATGTTGTAGGCATCCGCCATGGTATCCCTGAAAGAAGCAGACGTGGACTCCTGCACCCAGCCTGCCGCAATCGCCTGGGCGTCCGTCCAGTTGGGATCGAAATCGACCTGGTAATGCCGCCACTGAGATACCGGCATGCTGCCGTCCAGCTGATAGACCCAACCATTGTGGCTGTGGTCCCTGTAGCGTACCCGCAACCTCGCCCAGGTGGACTGGCCACTCAGCAGATTGAGATCAACGGAAACCCGATATGCGCCTGCTGCCTGAAGATCCCCTGTGTATCGGCTCTCAAGGTTCTGAGCCCCAATGGTACGGAACGGATTTCCCCCTGCAACGCTGGTGGACAACAGATATCCCCCCGGATTGCCGCCGGTCACCGGCACGGAAACAACCGTCGCCGAGGTATTTTGCTGCCAACCATGGAACTGGCCGTCATCCCAATTGTCGGATGTATTCGTGGCTGCACCGACATTTGCAGAAAGAAACATCCCTGTACCCAACAAAGCTGCCCATGGCTTCCATTTTTTCATTGCCTTACCTCGCTACTTGATACAAATGATCCTTTGGGAGCATTTCCCAAAAGACCGCTTTTCAGGGCATATGTTCATGACCCTACTCTAATAGATAGTCTCAGGAATCACCCGGCGCAACAGCCAATTCATGATGGGTTGACCTGAATCAAATGACCTCAGACTCAAGTGAAGGCAATAACTTTCAAAAATCCATTGTTCAGATCCCTGATGATGGAAACGCCTGTCTCCACAGGTTGGGCTTCAGTCTGTCATTGCTCTGTTGTGGCCGCCGTTGTCGGGCTGAAGCCCGCCCCACATCGAGCCATAAATATTTTTCTGCAATAACTGTCATAAGGCGCGAGGGAGGGAGTTAATGGATATTTTTTCGCAGAAAAAAGCCCGCTCCGGTTAGGGAGAGGGCTTCTTTGCTATCACCGGATTGTCAGTATCTGGAATCAGCCGCCAAACATGGGCATCTGCATGGTCGCCTTGGGCAACACGAAATCCTGCTCATTCACCTTGCCGGGCTTGATGGAGACCACCTGAAAATCATCCCCCATCTTCAGTATGCCCAAGCCCTGCTTCTCCAGATAACGACCGATACTGTTGTCCACTTTTTGCCCCATGGACTTCGCCATGTTCTCCGCCAGCTTCATCCAGGCGTTGGAATATTCCACCACGGCAGGATCCTTGCTGAGCACGGACTTGGCTGTATGCACACCGTCTTTGTCTTTCCAGCTCAGTTCATAGACTTCACCCACGAACCCGGCGACGGTTTCCTTCTTTCCTGTAGCCTTGGCGCTGATGAATTCCTGCCGCAGGGTATCATCACCGCTGGGCGCCGCCATGGCGGCCATCCTGGCCATGTGACCTGCCCCTGCATGTTCATGACCATCCACACCTTGCCATCCCGGGAGAGCATATAGCCCTTACCTTCCTGGTCGGTTGGCATGTTCATGCGGGTATGACCATGGTCGTCGTACTCGAGCACCATGGTTTGGGCATTCTGGCCGGAGCCTGTCGCCAGGGTGGCGACTCCTGCCGCGAATACCGGCGGAACCGACAACAGTAGAATCAGACTCCAAATTCTGCACATCTTCATCATCTCTCCGCCCCCTGTTAAACATTGAATCGAAAATGTATCACATCACCATCCTGCACGATGTAATCCTTGCCTTCCAGGCGCAGTTTTCCTGCCTCCTTTGCTCCCTGTTCGCCGCCACAGGCAATGAAATCTTCATAGGCGATGACCTCGGCGCGAATGAAACCTCGCTCGAAATCCGTGTGGATGACCCCGGCCGCCTGGGGAGCCGTTGCGCCCACGGGCACAGTCCAGGCGCGCACTTCCTTTACTCCCGCAGTAAAATAGGTCTGCAGACCAAGCAGGGAATAACCAGCACGCACCACCCGGTTCAAGCCCGGCTCGTCCAGGCCCATCTCTTCCAGGAAATCCGCCTTCTCATCATCTTCCAGCTCCACCAGCTCCATCTCGATGGCCGCGCACACGGGCACCACCTCGGCGCCCTCGCCTGCCGCATGCTCTCTCACGGCATCCAGATACGGGTTGTTCTCGAAACCGTCCTCGCTCACGTTGGCAATATAGAGCACTTTCTTGATGGTGAGCAGGTGCAGATCATAGAGCGCCGCCTGTTCATCTTCATCCAGCCCCATGGAACGTACAGGTAGTCCCTGGTCCAGGTGCTCACGCACCCTTTCCAGCAGGGCCTTGTGGGCGAGAATCTTTTTGTCGCCGGTCTTGGCCATGCGCGTGGCCTTGTCCAGAGCTTTCTCCACGGACTCCAGATCCGCCAGGGCCAGCTCGGTATTGATGACCTCGATGTCCGCCAACGGGTCCACCTTGCCGGCCACATGCACCACGTCGTCATTGTCGAAACAGCGCACTACCTGGACGATGGCATCGGTTTCGCGGATATTGGCCAGGAACTTGTTGCCCAGTCCCTCTCCCTTGGAAGCGCCGGCCACCAGACCGGCAATGTCCACGAACTGCATGGTGGTGGGCACGATTCGCTCGGGCTTGACGATTTCGGCAATGCGATCCTGGCGGGGGTCGGCAACGGGCACGATGCCCACGTTGGGGTCTATGGTGCAGAAAGGATAATTCTCGGCCGCAATGGTGGCCTTGGTGAGTGCGTTGAAAAGAGTGGACTTGCCCACGTTGGGCAGACCCACGATACCGCATTTGAAACCCATGTAAGCTGTGCTCCGGGGAATAATGTCCTGGCGGACGGGAATGAAATGATCTTCAGCTGCCTGGCTTGACTACCGGCTTGCCTCTGGCGATCCAGTCGGTGATGCCTTTTTGCACATTGTATACCTTTGTGTACCCCACTTTTTCATCCAGAAACCGGCTCACTACAGAGGATCGGTGTCCAGTTCGACAAATAAGAACAAAAGGATCATCCTTGCCGGCAATGGGCGCGAGCTTTTGCAGCCAGGCCTGCACATTGTAATTCCCGCGCTTGTCGAAAAAGGTAATCAGATGGCTGCCTTTTATGACGCCTGTCTGCTGCCACTCCTCGGGGCGGCGTATATCAATCACCGGAACCCCCTGGCTGATGAGCTTTTCCAATCCAGCGTTGTCGATGTTGCTTACCGCCGCACCCACCGGCAGGGACAACAGCAACAACAGGAAAAACAGGGCCTTTTTCATGAGAATTCTCCGTGTGTACAAAGTTTCCGGGAATTCTATCAGAGTCGCAAACGTCTGACCCGGCATGGTATGGGAACAGCAAAAAAAGGGCCCCTGTCCGGGGCCCTTGTTCTCTCTCCAGTCAGTTCAAAGACCGAAGGTTCTCACCAGGAACACGGCCATCTGGTCACGATTGACCTCCGCGTCCGGGCAATAGTTGCTGGCATCGCAACCACCGGTGATGCCTTCCGAGGCCAGCTGTTCGATCCAGTCGGCGGCCCAGTGATCCGCCGGAACGTCATCGAACATGGTGCCCGTAGCCGCGGGCGGCACATAGCCGGAACCATGCTTGGAACGCAGCAGGAACACAGCCATCTGATCGCGGGTCACGATGTTGTCCGGGCAATAGTTGCCGTTACCGCAGCCCCCGGTGATGCCATCACTGGCAAGCTGTTCTATCCAGGCTGCCGCCCAGTAGGTGTCGGGCACATCGCCGAACATGGTTCCCGTTGCGGGAGGCGGCACGAAATCACTGCCCTGGATACCGCGTTCCAGGAACACGGCCATCTGGGCCCGGGATACCGGGTCGCCGGGGCAGTAATTGTCCCCACCACAGCCACCGGTGATGCCGCTCATGGCCAGGGTCTGGATGTAGTCGTATGCCCAATGATCCGGCGGTACATCCGTGAACAGCTGATCCACCACGCAGGTGACGGACACATCGGTCACGTCCGCACCGGATACGGTGCCACTGCCATTGGCCACAGCACAGTGATGCTTGGGATGATCCGGCTGGGTCAGGATGGCCACGGAGTAGTCTTCTCCATCAGGCACGGGCGTGGCGAAGGTGAAGCTGCCATTGGTCGTGATGTTGAGGTTATCACCACCATTGTTGGTCAGCACCAGATCATAGCCGTTGAACAGCCCGCTCACAGTGCCGCCAATATGGTAACCCACGGTAGTGCAGACCACGGACACATCGGTGACATTGGCGCCAGACACAGTCCCTGAACCATTGCTCACGGCGCAGACCTGGTTCGGCGAGGTCGGCTGGGTCAGCACGGTAACCGAATAACTGCTACCGTCCGCCAGGGCGGTGCTGAAGGTGAACCTGCCGTTCGAGGCCAAATTCAGGTCATCGCCGCCGTTGTTCTGCAGCACCACGGTGTTCCCGGAGGCCAGACCGGACAGGGTTCCCCCTACGGTGTAGTAGGGCGTGGCCACGGTGATCCTCACCCCTGCGGAACACTGGTTGGCAGTCTTGTACTCATGGGGCACGGCGTCCACGCACGCCCCTATCCACCAGGTTCCGTCGGACGCCGGAGCGTTGAGACCGATACTCTCCGGCGAGGTTCCCCCGGGTGCCAGAGCGGCCACATAGTCCGTGCCGATTTGTGTATCCGCGGGACTGATGAGGGAGTTCGTGGAACGGTAGTAACGCAAGGTACTGGCAGCAGACCAACGGGTTCCCAGATTCTTCACTGTCGCGGCGAAGGTGAAGGATTCGCCGGGCGTCAGGGATGTTTTGCTGGCGGACGGATTTTGCGTAGCCAGATCCGGACTGGTGACAGTGATCTTCACCCCGGTAGAACACTGGTTGCCAACGTTGGTTTCACCCGGGACACTGTCCACGCAGGCACCTATCCACCAGGTTCCATCCGTTGCCGGAGCATGGAGAGCGATACTCTCCAGCGAGATCCCACCGGGCGCCAGCGCTGCCACAGGATCCGTGCCGATTTCCGTATCATAAGTGCTGATAATGGAATTCGTGGAACGGTAGTAACGCAGGGTGGTGCTGGTCGAATTGCTCACGCCCTGGTTCTTTACTCTGGCGCTGAAGGTGAAGGCCTGCCCAGGCGTCAAGGTGGCATCGTTCACCGCAGGATTGATGGTCACCAGATCCGGCTTGGCGATCACCTTGATGGGATAGTAGGCCACGTTGTTGGCCCCGGTCACTTCCGGAATATCATACTGGTGATCGACATAAACGCCGAGAAAATAGTTACCCGGCGCCACATCTGCAGGGATGGTGACGGTATGGGTGGTTTCATAAGGGATGTTCCTTGTCAGGTAATAGTTCCAGGTCGCCAGCAGGCGGTCATTAGTGCTGATGATGCTGTTGGTGGAAAGATAGAAGCCGGTAGGCACGTATTCGGTATTCTTTTCACCATTGTTCTCCAGGGTGATCTCCATGCGCACATTCTCACCGGCGACCACCTGATACATGTGCTGCCCAAGATAACTGCCAACCTTCGGCTTTTCCGCGTTGGTCGCGGGATTGAGCAGTCTTCCCGGCTTGTGACGGCTATATTCACCATCGGCATGACTGTAACGCCAGACCGTGGCTCCCACGTCCCGGTAACTGTCGGTGGCGGAACGCTTGCCATGCAGGTGGATCAAGCCATTGGAAAGATCTTCCCCGGGACCATAGTAGGTGGCGCTGCCATTCCGGGTCACATGAGTGAAATCCGCACCCATCATGTTGTACACATTATTGGTATGCGCCATGCCCACGCAGTGCCCACCTTCATGGACAGCCGTGCCAGTAATGGAACGCCCGGCATTGCCGTAGGGCCAGTGGGTGGAATTATCATTGGTGGTCCAGGGCTCGTCACCAAACCGGATGTCCGCCTCTGTTACCCAGCAGCTGGAACCGGAATAGCTGTAGTAATACGCGCATTGCGCGGTGCCAACACTCAAATCCCGGTAGATTTCATTTTGGCCGTTGCCCAATGAATAACTGGTATCGTTTTGGTTAGCAATAGAAATGCTGCTGTCCGAAAAGGCTGTCAGACGCCCAAAAGCAATGCCTATTCTGCTTTTCTGCGCGGAAGATAGATTACTTCCATAGTTGAATGTGGGATGCCCACCCCAAAAATCCATATTCGCATTGTTCGGGCATTTGATATAATTGTAGGCATGAGCGTTCATGGAAAAAACGCCCAATACCATCGCTGTCATAAACTTGAGTTTCATCTCGCACCTCCTATTTGTGCATCATGGCGCTGAAGCGGCTCAGCTCCACGGCATTAGCATAGGTTGGCATAAGGGTTTCAGGGGCATTCGGCTGTGCTTCCCCGCCGGAATCACCGCCATCCCGGGGACGTTCACTGAATTGCTTGTACAACTTGTGCGTCCCCATGTTGATGGTGGCAAAACGCTCATCGGGATGCCTGTCCCGGCTCAGGCTCAGGCCACCAGCATCGTTCATGATCACGGCATGGCCGTCTTCGTCGAACAGTTTTCCATCCATAACCCTGAAGCGGTTGCTGATTTCATAGCCATTACGCGCGTCTGTGGCCGTAGCCGTAGCCTGGCGGCGTTTGAGAAACAGCAGTTCATCTTCCCCAACATTGAAATAATGGGTGTCAGAAACCAGCACGCCTCCGTCACCCGACGCGGACGGGCCGCCAAGCTGCACAAGCACCAGTTCGGCCTGTGGATATTCGCCCTTCAAAACCTCATCCACGGAAAAGCGGGTACGAGTGAAAGGAACGCCCTTCGCGTCATAAACATAGTCCTGATCCAGGACCCGGCCGAAAAACACCAGATCAGCTCTTTCGGCCAGTTGCTTGACCACATTCGCCGGCGCATCGGGCAGTATCTTGTCGGAGAACCCCTCCATCATGCGTTTTTCGTCTTCCGCCGAAAAATGCGCATCCAGATACTCCGGGCTGAGTTCGTTCTCCTCCCCCAGCGGCGGGGCCGCCAGCGCGGCATGCCCACAGAGCATCGCGCCGGCACAGGCCAACATTATCGCTGTATGTTTCATCATCGTTGTTACCTCCTGTTAAAGATTGACCCGGTCATTTCGCCAGCGTCCCAGGAAAGCTCACGCATGTATCGGACAGCTTCACACCCCCCGGCAGGCCAGGCTTTCATTTGGCATTTCAAGATGTTGCATATACATCCGGTTTCGGCTGGCGTCATTTTCAGGTAGATTGTCATCAATCGAGGAAATCCTTCATACTTGAAGACCTCCTGGCTGGTCACCTGCGGATTAAGGATCCCTGATCCCCTGAGCCCGGAAGGGGAATGAAAACATCCTCCCCATCTTCCGGGCCTGCCCGCAGAACAGATAAACAGGAACCTATCCCTCTTCCTTCATTTACCATTTTGTGATGCACTTCAACTTTTTCGTTCGCTCTGAATATAGACAATGCGCCTGGCTTTTGCTATGGGAAAAATGCACATGAAAATGTAGGCCAGGGACTACAGCCATGCCTCATGCCTGTGCGCCAGGAACATGGGCAGGAGAGAAAGCGCCGCCCCCGGAATGGAGGAAACGGAACAATGGATGTAAAAAAACCCGGCAAGAAAGTGCCGGGTGTGGAGATATGGAGCCGGTGATAGGAATCGAACCCACGACATCCTCATTACAAGTGAGGCGCTCTACCAACTGAGCTACACCGGCATGGGGTGAACATTTTACAGGCTGTCAGTTTTCGGCGGAACCCCGCGCACAGGTTTTTTTCTGCAAGGTCGCACGCCTGGGTAGCCTGTCCTTTTCCAGCGCTTCCAGGGCATCCTGGCCCAGCCCGGAAAACACCACCCAGAACAGGCGCCCCTTTCTCTGTTTGGGCACGATGACCGCCTCAAACCCTTTCTTGCGGATGTCGTTGCCATGGCGTCTGGCATATCGCTCTTCCGTGTACAGCCCCAGGGAAATGCTGTTGGCATGTTCTCCCTTCCGCATCAGCCACAAGTCCTTGAAGCCTGCCCTGCGCAGTTTCTTCAACATGGCTTGCGCCTCCTTTGCATTGGCAAGGGGGGGAATCATCACCCAGTACCCGATATCCACCTTGCCCTTCCGGGACTCGATGCCAACCCGTGCTTCCGGGTCCCTTGCCAGTTTGCGGCGGAAACCCTCGGCCATGTTGCGGCTGGGAAATGGCCCCAGTTCCCCACAGTACCGCGCCCGAGCAGTCGCTGCAGCCGCAGGCAATGCTTCCGCCTCTCCGGTTTCCGCTGCTTCTGCAGGAGCAGTTTCCTCGAGCAGGCGAATATCGCCGAAGTCCGGCAGCACTTTTCGTGAAGCCGCCTCTCTCCCCTGATGGGCAGGACCGAACTGAATCCACAGGAACAGGACGGCGTTCAGGGAAATCAGTATTGCCAAGGCCCAGCGCATTATGGTTTCAGCTCCCGCACGAATCTCATCATACCTTCCAGTACCAGGGCATCCCGGCATTCATGGGTCAGTTTCAAATGGGGCTCTACCAGGGCGCTGGCACCCCCGCAAAGAATCACGCCGGGATCACAGACGCCCGCGGCCTGCAGGCGCTCCACGGATGATTCGACAAGGGATACTACAGACTTCCGGATACCCAGTTCAATACAGCTTGCGGTGCTGTTCCCCCATTCTGTCAATTCGCTGTCCTCGTCTTGCACATTCAGGGCCGTTCCCCGCAGCAAAGAATCCCGCATCATTTCCATGCCCGGCAGGATGAAGCCACCCAGATGGCGGCCCTTGCCATCCACCACATCCAGGGTGGTGGCCGTTCCGCAGTCCACCACGCACACCCCGCCGGGACTGTGATGGTAGCCGGCAATGATGGCCATCCACCTGTCCACCCCCAGCTGTGTGGGTTCCCGGTAGCCGCAGCTCACGCCACAGGCCTCGGGCTGCACGGCAAGGGAACAGGGCTCCATGCCCCAGTTTTGCCGTGTCCATTCCGTCAGGGCATCCTGCACACGGGAAGGCGCGACAGAGGCAAGCCAGATCCGGTCCGGGGCCGGCAGATGCTTCCAGGTGCTGTCCAGGATCTCTCCCAGCGGCTGCCCGCCATGAGCGACGCCCTGCTGGGTGCCCTGGCCAGCATAGATCCACTTGATGCGGGAGTTGCCCAGATCGATGAAAAGCGACTTGCTCATTGGTCTGCCCCGCCCCTCAGGCTCACCTCGCCTGCATACCAGCTGCGCTGTTCTCCCGATGTCTCCAGGAGCAGCCCGCCTCTGTCATCCAGGCCGCGGTAAATGCCGGGAATCACCTGGCTGCCCAGCCGGAGTTCCACCTGCTGCCCCAGGTAGATATCATACGCTTTCCACTCATGGAGAAAGTGCGACAGACCAAGGTTCTGAAACTGCGTACAGGTATCGAGCAGCCCGGCGAGCAGGTCACCGCACAGATGATTCCTGTCCACCGGCCGGGTCAAGGCGCTGGCCATGTCCGTCCAGGGCTGGTCGATGGCCGCAGCCGCAGCTTGTTCCAGCCGAAGATTGATTCCCACGCCAATGATGGCCAGGGCCGGCCCCTGCATCTCACCACTGGCTTCCACCAGGATGCCGCCAAGTTTTTTCCCATCCAGATAGATGTCGTTGGGCCATTTGAGTCCATGCCCCTGCAGGCCATGGGCCTCCAGCACTCTGGCCACGCTGACGCCCACCGCCAGACTGAGGCCCGCCAGGTCCGCCATGGCCAGATCGAAACGCCATGCCAGGGACAGGTAGATATTGCTGCCGAAGGCGCATACCCAGTGCCGCCCTCGGCGGCCCCGGCCGGCGCTTTGGTATTCGGCCAGGCAGGCATGCCCGGAATTTACTTCCGGGTCCGCGTGCTGCCGCAACCAGTCATTGGTGGAAGCCGTTTCCGGCAGGAGTTCCAATCGCAGGGGGGCACCCTCGGGCAGTCGCGCGGAAATGCGTCCATGGTCCAGCAGCTGGATTGCCTGCTGCAGACGGTAGCCCCGGCCTCTCACGGACTGAATATGGATGCCCGGCACCTCATTCAGGGCCTGAATCTGTTTCCAGATGGCCGCCCGGGTGAGGCCAAAGGTTTCCGCCAGGATCTGGCCGGAATGAAATTCTCCGTCGGCCAGGCAGCGAAGCAGCGGATACAGCTCTTGGAGCCTCACTGTCCAAGCCACTGTTGGCGCCGGCGCAGCTGGGCTTCCGTGCATTCCTGTTCAGGCAGCAGCCACAGTTCACAGGTGTCTGCTGTCGGGGCGCGCAATGGCAGCGAGAAGGTCATCAGTTCATCCCGGCGGAACGCCTGCACTTCCACGGCGGACATGGCGGCCTGGCGGTCCAGCAGTTTCTGCAAGCCGCTGGCCGTGACCTGGATACCACCGATGGCCACCAGGCGGTCGCCAGCGGACAGGCCGCATGCCTGAGCGGGTCCTTCGTCATAGACCTGGGTCAGTTCCACGAAGTCGCCCTGCTGACGATACCGGGCGCCCAGCACATGCCGGGGGCTGTCCTCGTCAGTGGATAAGCCCGAACTGCCCCAGTCCTCCAGGCTCCGCGCCGGACGCAGGCGGTATCCAATACCCAGGGACTGGAACCAGGCCTCCAGGGGCAGATCTTCCGTGCCATGTATCACATGATCGAAAAAGTCCTCCAGGCTTCTGCCCGCCAGCTCCGCAGCCAGGGTTTCCAGGTCGGTTTCTTCCACCCCGATGCCGGTTTTCCCATGTTTCTGCCACAGCAGACGCATGAAATCGTCCAGACAGGCCTGGTCAGCCGTGGCTTCCCTGAGGGTGATATCCAGCCCCAGGGCGGCGAGGGCCCCCTTGCTGTAATAGCTGACGATGGCATTGGGCGCGTTCTCATCCTGCTTGTAGAAGCGCGTCCAGGCATCGAAACTGGACTGCGCCACGGACTGGCGCAGCCGCCCGGAACCGCGCATGACCCGGGTCACCGTGGTCGCCAGCAGTTCCAGATAGCTTTCGGCATCGATACAGCCGCTGCGCACCAGGGCCAGATCATCGTAGTAGCTGGTGATGCCTTCGAAGGCCCACAGGAGCTGGGTATGCACTTCCTCGCTGAGATCGGCCTCCTTGAGGATCCTCGGGCGGATGCGCTTGACGTTCCACAGATGAAAGTACTCGTGGCTGCAAAGACCAAGAAAACTGCGGTAATCCTTGGTTGCCTTGCCCATCTCCGGGAAGGGAAGATCATCGCGCTTGCACATCAGGGCCGTGGAATCCAGATGCTCCAGCCCGCCGTAGCCGTCCCCTGTCACCATGGTCAGGAACAGATAGCGGTCTATGGGCAGTTCCCCGAAGAAATTGGCATGATGGGTGCAGATTGCCGACAAATCCTTGCGTAACCTGTCCTCATCCACATTCAGCAGACGGCCAGTGAACACCATACGGTGGGACACCCCTGCCGCGTCAAAACCGATTTCGCGGAAGTCACCCATTTCCACGGGATAATCCACCAGGCGCTCGTAGTCCGGGGCCTGGTAAACGCCAAATCCATAATCATCCGTCGCGCGGGGAAGCATGCTGGTGGCCAGTTTCCAGCCGGACGCTTCATCGGCTGGCGGCGCTTCCATGACCACTGTCACCGGGACATCTTCCTGTCCCAGGACACGCAGGAACACGCTGGTGCCATTGAAGAAACCGTGGGTACTGTCCAGATGGGCGCCCCGCACGGACAAATCCCAGGCATAGATCTCACAGGTCACCGTGAGCGCGCCTGCCACGGGGTCTGCCTGCCAGCTGTGCTTGTCCAGCTTGGTCAGCGTTACCGGCTGACCTTCGCAACTGGCGTCTATGGATACGATATTGCGCGCAAAGTCGCGGATCATGTAGCTGCCGGGAATCCAGGCCGGCAGCATCAGCTTCTGGCCCCTGGGGTCGGGTTTCCTGACGACCAGGGTCACGCGATACAGATGCGCCCGGGGATGGAAAGGAACGATACGGTACTCGATGAGGTCAGCCATGATCGTGTCGGGAAAACAGGCAAGAGGCAATTCTACTACAGGGGATCTCGAAAAATCTCACGGGAAGCGGCAAAGAAAAAGCCCCGACTGC
>JALVNE010000024.1 GCA_027026755.1 Sedimenticola sp.
CGGTATTTCACATCCGGCTGCTGGATGGACACCGGATACTTGAGCAGCAGGACCTCGACGATACTGCCGCCCTGGGTGTCGATACTGACCTTCAAAGTGTCAGTAGTGACGGTCACCATCCTGCCTGCTTCGGCCGCCCCATCGGCGGCTTTCATTTCCGGCTTCGCTGGCGTGGCATTGTCGACATCGGCTACATCCGGCACCTGGGGGACGGACTGATCGGCAGCGTCAGCGCTGTCCTGGGCCACCTGCTGAGTATCCTGGGCTGGAGTGGCCAGGCCGTAATCATCCTGCCAGGCCTGCCACAGAAGGAAACCCGTATAGGCCAGAGCCATGATGAGGAATAAGCGAATATTGTCCATATCTATAAGGTATGTTCCGGATGAGAAGCCCGCTTCTGCAGGCGTTGCCAGTGCTGTTGCAGGGAGGCAAACAAAGTGGGGTTGTCCGCCTTTTCGATGCCCGGTCTTGCCAGGACGACGATATCCAACCCCTTGAGGCTGTCCCGCTGCCGGCGGAAGCTTTCCCGGACCAGGCGCTTGATGCGGTTACGATCCACCGCGCGGCGGACATGCTTTTTGGCGATTGCCAGTCCCAGCCTGGCGGTTTCTCGCCCGGCATCGCGCCTTGCGAGCACGGTGAAATAGCGGTCCGAGGAACGTACCGGTCTGGCGAATACCTTTTTGTAGTCCCCGGCGCTCAGCAGCCTGGCATGGCGGGGAAAACCTTCAGTCGTGATGGGCTTCCGGCTCAGGGGGTCAGACGGGCACGGCCCTTGGCGCGCCGGGCATTGATGACCTTGCGGCCGCTCTTGGTGGCCATGCGGGCACGGAAACCATGGGTGCGGGCACGCTTGAGATTACTGGGTTGAAATGTACGTTTCATTTTCCTGTACCAAGATCCTGTTTCATTCTGCAGAAGCGGCGGCGGGCGGTTGACCCTTGGCCACGAAAAAGACGGGCAAATCTAGTCCATTTGCAGGGAAATGTCAAATTCTAACTGGCTTACGACACAGCAGAATCAATCGTTTTTGCCTGTGGATAACTTTTCGGCAGGGGAGTAAACTCAGTTCCCCTGCCTGCCGAGTTCTCCGGCCATTTCCGGCCTGCGGAGAAACCGAAACCACGGGTTTGCGGCAAGGACATCTCCAAACCAATCTTATTGAATCGAGGTCACGGAACAAGGTGGATCACTGGAAATATTGTCTCGCTCGCCTCGAAAGCGAACTCCCTCCCCAGCAGTTCAATACCTGGATACGCCCTTTGCAGTGTCCCGAAGATCAGGAAAGCGGACAGCTGCAACTGTATGCGCCCAATGCCTTCGTGCTGGACTGGGTGCGAAAACACTATCTGGACGATATCGAAGCCTATCTGCGCGAATACGATGCCGACAATCCTCCGCGGCCACGCCTGGAAATCGGCTCCCTCAAGCGGCCTGAGGAACAGCAGCCTGCCGCAGCTGCGGCTTCGAGCCCGCCCAATGCCGGCAACCAGGCGGCTGATAATGATAGTGAGGACTTACTTATCAATATCAACCGGACCTTCACCTTCGAGAACTATGTGGAAGGCAAGTCCAACCAGATAGCCCGGGCAGCCGGCATGCAAATCGGTGAATCCCCCGGTACGGCCTACAATCCTTTGTTCATTTATGGTGGTACCGGCCTGGGCAAGACTCACCTGCTTCACGCCATTGGCAATCTCATTGCCGAACACCGGCCACAGTACAAAGTGCTCTATCTTCATTCCGAAGGCTTTGTTTCAGAGATGGTCAAGGCCCTGCAACATAACACCATCGATGCCTTCAAACAGCGCATGCGCTCAGTGAACGCCCTGCTCATCGATGACGTTCAGTTTTTCGCCGGCAAGGAGCGTACCCAGGAAGAGTTCTTCCACACCTTCAATGCCCTGTTCGAATCACAGCAGCAGATCATTCTCACCAGCGACCGTTTCCCCAAGGAAGTGGACGGCCTGGAAGACCGCCTCAAGTCCCGCTTCGGCTGGGGACTGACCGTGGCCATCGAGCCGCCGGATCTCGAAACCCGGGTGGCCATACTCATGAACAAGGCGCAAAAGCTGTTCGACGTGGAGCTGCCCTCGGAAGTGGCTTTCTTCATTGGCCAGCGGGTGCGCTCCAACATTCGTGATCTGGAAGGCGCCTTGCGCCGGGTCGTGGCCAACGCCCAGTTCACCGGCCGGCCCATCACCCTGGATTTCGCCAAAGACGCCCTGCGCGATTTGATCGCTGCCCAGGACAAGCTCATTACCATAGAGAATATCCAGAAGACCGTTGCCGATTATTACAAGATCCGCACATCCGACATGCTGTCCAAAAATCGCAGTCGCACCATCGCCAGGCCCAGACAAATCGCCATGACTCTGGCCAAGGAACTGACCAATCACAGCCTTCCGGAAATCGGCAATGCCTTTGGCGGCAAGGATCACACCACCGTACTCTACGCCACGCGCAAGGTGAATGAACTCAAGGAATCCGACAGCAGAATTGCGGAGGACTACAAAAACCTGTTGAGAACTCTCAGTCACTAATTGTGGATAAGCTGTGCCCAAAATTTAGCCTTCCGTAAAAACCGGGTTATCCACAACTCGTGAACAGGCTTTCATCCCTTCATACAGAAGTTGCAAGGCCAAAAAATTACTGTAAGTCTCGGAAAAAAAAGACTATTATTGAGTTATCCAGCGTCAGGGGGCGGCGTAATAACAATAACCGGTCTTTTAAATAAATCTTTATTTGATATTAAAGAGAACCGATAAATGAAAATAAACACCAATCGGGACCAGCTTTTGCCAGCACTGCTGCAAGTGGGCAGCGTGGTAGAAAAGCGCCAGACATTGCCCATACTGGCGAATATTCTCTTTCGCGTCGAAAAGGGATTGATGACACTGGTGACAACGGATCTGGAAGTAGAGGTTCGTACCAGCATCAAGGTGGACGCAGAAGATGATCTGGAATTCACCCTGCCAGCCCGCAAGATAACGGATATCTGCAAGGCGCTGGGGGACGCTGCTGCTATCACCCTGGATGTACAGGGACACAAGACCGTGTTGCAATCCGGCCGGGGCCGCTACACCCTGAGTACCCTTCCTGCTGCCGATTATCCCAACCTGGAGGCCGCTGTCGCCACAGAAAAAGTGAATATCGGTCAGCACCGTCTCAAGCGGTTGCTGGAAAAGACCCAGTTCGCCATGGCTCAGCAGGATGTTCGTTATTACCTCAATGGGTTGCTGCTGGAAGGTCGTCCCGGAAGACTGCGCGCCGTAGCTACGGATGGTCACCGGCTCGCCCTTTGTGACGTGGAAACCGGAACCGATGCCGATCTGAATATACAAGCCATTGTCCCCCGCAAAGCGGTGCTGGAACTGAACCGCCTGCTGAGCGGCGGCGACGAAGCCCCGGAAATCGAGCTGCAGTTCAGCAACAGTCATATGCAGGTGATCTTTCCTCACAGCAGTTTTACCACCAAGCTTATCGATGGTCGATATCCGGACTATGTCAAGGTCATACCCACGGCCAACACCCAGGAGCTACAGGCGGACAAGAACCTGCTGAAAGCCGCTCTCACCCGCACGGCCATTCTGTCCAATGAAAAATTCCGTGGTGTGCGTTTCAAGGTGGAGCCGGGCATGCTGTATCTCATGGCGCACAATCCTGAACACGAAGAAGCCGAAGAGGATATGGAGGTGGATTACCAGGGGGAGGAACTGACCATAGGCTTCAATGTCAGTTACCTGCTGGACGTACTTTCCGTACTGGAAGGAGATACAGTGCACATGGGCCTCATCGACGCCACTGCCAGTTGCGTGATTACCGGTGAAGACGACAGTGCACGTTATGTCGTTATGCCCATGCGTATTTGAGTCATACGCCAAAAAAGTTATAAAAGGGGCGTGCATTGACGCCCCTTTTTCATTATGAAGATCAGACGACTGCAGATAGAAAATCTCCGCGTCATCGAAAAACTGGTGATAGAGCCTTGTGGTGGATTGAACTTTGTCTGTGGGCCAAACGGGGCAGGCAAGACGTCTATATTGGAAGCCATTTATCTGCTGGGACAGGGAAGAAGTTTTCGCCATTCGGAAGCTGGGCCGTTCATTCGAAATGGCGAAACGTCCTGTTTGGTGGTAGCAGAAAGGGAAGATAGCAAGGGTGTAATCAGTCGTCTGGGGATTCAGCGGGGGAAAAAACTGTTCCGGGCGCGCCATGCTGGAAAAGACATTCAGCGACGTTCCGAATTGTTGCGGCTTTTGCCGGTACAGGTCGTTACACCCCAGTCCCATGAACTATTGGAACGGGGACCGGAGCTGCGCAGGCGCTATCTGGATTTTGGATTGTTCCACGTGGAACAATCCTATCATCAGGTGCTCATGTTCTATCAGCGGGCAATCAAGCAGCGTAATGCAGCGCTGCGAGCCGGGAACGCCCGGTTGGCTGTGTCCTTCGATAAACAGTTGTCAACCTTGGCGGAGAAAATCGCTGCCAGCCGTAGGCGCATACTTCAGGCGGTGGAGCGCTACCTACAAGCTTTTCTCAGGGAGATGTCCTTTCCCGATGAGGTTTCTTTACTGCTCTATTCCGGATGGAAAGAATCCCGGCATCTGACGGAAGTGCTGAAAGATCACCTGAACAAAGACCTGGCCCAGGGCCATACCAGTGCCGGCCCTCATCGCGCGGAGTTGAAGATACAGGTTGCCGGGGGAAGAGCAGAGAAGCATCTTTCCCGGGGACAGCAGAAGGTGCTGGTGTATGGCCTGGTTTTTGCCCTTTCCCGGCTTATGGTAGAGGAACTGGGGGAGGCGCCAGTGTTGCTCATCGATGATCTGGGCGCGGAGCTGGACGAAAACAACCGTGCTGCCCTCATCGATTATCTTGAGAACACTGGTGAACAGATATTCATTTCCAGCCTGGACATTCCTGATTCAAAAGTGCCTGTGGATTCACGAGTGTTCCACGTGGAACATGGATCCCTCAGAACTGCCTGAATCTTTATCCCCAATCCAGGGTAGGTTCCTGTTTTCTGGTATAATTCTACCCTGATTTCCCAGAGGCACAGACTCCATGGCTGACAACAACGATTACGATTCCTCGTCCATCAAGGTGCTCAAGGGCCTGGACGCGGTGCGCAAGCGTCCTGGCATGTATATAGGCGACACCGATGATGGCACCGGCTTGCATCACATGGTCTTCGAGGTCGTGGACAATGCCATCGACGAGGCCCTGGCTGGCCATTGCAGCACCATCAATGTCACCATTCACGCGGACAATTCCGTCACGGTTTCCGATGATGGCCGCGGCATTCCTGTGGGCCTTCACGAGGAAGAAGGGGTTTCCGCGGCCGAAGTCATCATGACCGTGCTCCATGCCGGCGGCAAATTCGATGACAATTCCTACAAGGTATCCGGCGGCCTGCACGGCGTCGGCGTGTCCGTGGTGAACGCCCTCTCCGAGGAGTTGGAGCTGACCATCAAGCGGGAAGGAAAAGTCTGGTACCAGCGTTATGTGATGGGAGAACCCCAGGAACCCCTCAAGGCTATTGGTGAGACGGAAGAAACTGGCACCAGCATCAGGTTCAAGCCCAGTGGGGAAATCTTCACGGACACGGAATTTCATTACGATATTCTTGCCAAACGCCTGCGGGAGCTGTCCTTTCTCAACTCCGGGGTGCGGATTCACCTGAAGGATGAGCGGGAAGAAGGCAAGGAAGACCTGTTCGAATACGAAGGCGGTATTCGTGCTTTTGTCGAGCATTTGAACCGCAAGAAAACCCCCTTGCATGAAAAAGTCTTCCATATCAGCGCGGAAAAGAACGACGTGGTGGTGGAAGTGGCCATGCAATGGAACGAGTCCTACCAGGAAAGCATTTTCTGCTTCACCAACAACATCCCTCAGAAGGATGGAGGAACCCACCTGGCCGGTTTCCGCAGCGCCCTGACGCGAACCCTGAACAACTATATCGATGAAGCCGGCCTGGCCAAGAAGCTGAAGGTACATCCAACCGGTGATGATGCTCGGGAAGGGCTGACGGCTGTATTGTCCGTGAAGGTGCCAGACCCAAAATTTTCCTCCCAGACCAAGGACAAGCTGGTGTCGTCCGAAGTTAAAGGCATCGTCGAAGCCGTGATAGCAGAAAAGCTGTCGGAATTTCTCATCGAAAATCCCGGCGAAGCCAAGGCCATTGCGGGAAAAATGGTGGACGCGGCCCGGGCCCGGGAAGCGGCA
Organism: Sedimenticola sp.; assembly: GCA_027026755.1. GTDB lineage: Bacteria > Pseudomonadota > Gammaproteobacteria > Chromatiales > Chromatiaceae > Thiolapillus. The sequence goes on from JALVNE010000024.1 coordinate 6,232, forward strand.
CGCAAAGCCCGGGAGATGACCCGCCGCAAGGGCGTGCTGGACGTGGCTGGTCTGCCGGGAAAACTGGCCGACTGCCAGGAAAAGGATCCGTCCAAGTCCGAACTTTATCTGGTGGAGGGGGATTCCGCTGGGGGTTCTGCCAAGCAGGGAAGAAATCGCGCCAACCAGGCCATTCTTCCCCTGAAGGGCAAGATTCTCAACGTCGAAAAGGCCAGGTTCGACAAGATGCTGTCATCTGCGGAGGTAGGCACCCTGATTACGGCTTTGGGCTGCGGTATCGGCCGGGAGGAATTCGATCCGGACAAGTTGCGTTACCACCGCATCATCATCATGACGGATGCGGACGTGGATGGCGCCCATATTCGCACCCTGCTGCTCACCTTCTTCTACCGGCAGATGCCGGAACTCATCGAGCGGGGCCATATCTACATTGCCCAGCCGCCTTTGTACAAGGTGAAAAAGGGCAAGCAGGAAACCTACATCAAGGACGATCTGGAGTTGAACCAGTATCTGCTGCACATGGCCCTGGAGGGCGCGGAGCTTCATGCCAACGAAAGCGCGCCACCCATGTCGCCATCGGCCCTGGAATCCCTGGCCATCGAATATGTTGCCAGCCGCGCCATCATCCAGCGCCTTGCCCGCCGCTATGATAGTGAGGTACTGGAAAAACTCATCTACATGCCGGGAGTGGACCGGGAGCTGCTGGAAGACCGGAAGGCTTTCGATGCCTGGCTGGAAGAACTGGCCCAACGTCTGAACGCCGAACAGAAACTGGCCCATGGCTATGCCCTGGAGCGGGTGGAAGCCGACGAAGACCATGGGGATGCCATTCGCATCACCCATCACACCCATGGCATCGACAACGTCCGATATCTGCCCATGGATTTCTTCCTCAGTGGAGACTACAAGAAGCTCCGGCTGGTGGGAGAAAAGCTGGATGGCCTCAT
>JALVNE010000025.1 GCA_027026755.1 Sedimenticola sp.
ATGGTCTGGACCTGCCCATGCCGATGCAGTATCTGCGCTGGTTGAACAATGTCTCTCCCTTTGGCTTTGTGTTCGATGAGCAGAACAACATCAGCGGCTTCTCTTTCACCAAGGGTTCCGATCTGGGCATGAGCTTCCGCTATGGCCGTCCGGTGCTGGATCTGATCGAGGAGCGGGTGCCCATCACCCTGCTGCTGAACCTGCTCTCCCTGCCGGTTATCTATCTGCTCTCCATCGCCGTCGGGGTGCGGGCGGCTACCCAGCGTGGCAAATCGTTCGATGTCACCTCCGGCGTGGTGATGCTGGGGCTGTGGTCGATACCCACCATGCTGGCCGGTGTGCTGCTGATCGGTTTTTTCGCCAGCGATCAGTACTGGCGCTGGTTTCCCACCGCCGGACTGAACCGGCGCGAGGCGCTGGACATGCCGTTTCTGCCCCACTGGAGTTCGATGCTGGATGTGCTGCTGCTGTTCGCCTGCATGGTTATCGGCCTGCTGCTGTTCGTTCTGCTCAGCCAGCGCGGCGGGGCGCGTCTGCGCATGTTGCTGATGGCCGCGCTGGGTGTCGTGCTGGGGGTGATGATGGCCGCCAGCGTGCGGCCGGAGGGGTTCTCGCCGTTGCATCTGCTGCTGGGCGCCGGCGGCGGTGTGCTGTTTGGTTCCATCGGCCGGAGTGACTACGGCCCGATGCGCACCGGCTTCATGGGGATGATCGGTATCACCCTGGGAGTTCTGCTCTCCTTCCAGTTGATGCAGGGGGAGTTCGTGCGCGGTTTCCTGCTGGATCGCCTCTGGCATCTGGTGCTGCCGGTGCTCTGTTTCACCTATGGCGGGTTCGCCTTTCTTGCCAAGCTGATGCGCACCTCGGTGCTGGAGAACCTGATGGCCGACTACGCCCGTACCGCGCGCGCCAAGGGGCTGGGGGAGAAGGAGGTGCTGTGGGTGCATGTGTTCCGCAACAGCCTGCTGCCGCTGATTACCGTGTCGGCCAGCCTGCTGCCCAGTCTGCTGGCCGGATCGGTGATCGTGGAGTCCATCTTCAGCATCGACGGCATGGGCAAGCTGGCGGTGGAGGCGGTCAAGGGGCGGGATCGGGAGCTGGTGCTATCCATCACCCTGATCAGCGGCCTGCTGACCCTGCTCAGCTATCTGATTGCCGACCTCTGTTACGCCATCGCCGATCCGCGGGTGAGCTATGAGTGACGTGACGCAACCATCCCCCGCTTCCGGGCGCAGCTACAGCGCCCAGCTGTTACGCGAGACCTTCCGCCGCTGGGGTGCGCGCATCGGGCTGGCCTGGATTGGGGTATTGGTGATCGCCGCGGTGTTTGCCCCGTTCATCGCCACCAGCCATCCGCTGCTGCTCAGCATCAACGGCGAGCTGCACAGCCCGGTGCTGCGGTTCCTTACTCCCGGGGATGTGATTCTGCTGGTGCTGTTCTTCAGCGTTGTCATCCTGGCGCTGCTGCCGTTTGCCCTGCGCCACAAGCTGCTGGCGCTGCTGGCCATTCTGGTTGTGACCAGCCTGCTCAGCTACGCGCTGATTGCGCCGCCCCAGTTGACCATCTACGAACAGTACCGGGAGAATCTTGCGGCCGGAAAATATGACTGGGTGATCAATGCGCCGGCGCCCTATTCACCCAAGGACTACCTGCGCGACATGGGAGACACCGGCCTGGAGCCACCGCTGGCCAGCAGCGAACGCAGCCACTGGTTCGGTACCGAGGAGAACGGCGCGGACGTATTCAGCCGCATGGTGCACGCCTCGCGCATCGCGCTGGGGATCGGCTTCGTCGCCACCGGCATCGCCATGCTGATCGGCATCATCATCGGCGGGCTGATGGGCTACTTCTCCGGCGTGGCCGACATCATCGGCATGCGGCTGGTGGAGATCTTCGAGGCGGTGCCGACGCTGTTCCTGCTGCTCACCTTCGTCGCCTTCTTCGGCCGCAGCCTCTACATCATGATGGTGATCATCGGCCTCACCAGCTGGCCCGGCTACGCCCGTTATATCCGCGCCGAGTTCCTGCGCCTGCGCCAGCAGGAGTTCGTGCAGGCGGCCATCGCCTGCGGACTGCCGCTGCGCTCCATCCTGTTCCGCCACATGCTGCCCAACGGCGTGGCGCCCATCCTGGTGGCGGCCAGTTTCGGCGTGGCCTCGGCCATCCTCGCCGAAGCCACCCTCAGCTTCCTGGGACTGGGGCTGGTGGACGACCCCTCCTGGGGGCAGATGCTCAACCAGGCGGTGCAGGCCTCCACCTTCAACTGGTGGATGGCGGCCTTCCCCGGTGGCGCCATTTTTCTCACCGTGTTTGCCTA
>JALVNE010000026.1 GCA_027026755.1 Sedimenticola sp.
GCAATGGCGTCGGCTTCCGTGTCCACCAGGGTCACGCAGCCTTCGGGAAAGCGCTTGCGGGACTGGCGTTTCGTCAGTACCAGGGCGGGGCGTTGTTCCAGGCTCGTGGAGCCGGGGTCCATGATGATGGGTTGCATGAGCAGGTTTTTCTCTGATTCTTCAAATCTACTCCAAGGGGCGGAGTCAAACCATCGCACTTGCCAGGGGTCGGAGTCAAACCATCCGCGCGTCACTGCATGGAATGAGGTCAGACGATCCCCAAGTCATCGAATCCATTCAACATCACCCCGGTTTGACTCCGACCCCGTCCGGTAATACCCAGAGCAGGGCGGCGTAGCGAGCCCCCTTGCCCAGGGCGATGAACAGGGTGGACTGCCACAGGGAGATCCGGGCCCAGCCCGCAGCCAGGCACAGGGGGTCGCCTACCACGGGCAGCCAGGATAGAAGCAGCAGGGGTGCGCCATGTTCTTCCAGCCAGGCAAGGGCCTGGCGCTGGCGTGGTTTGTGCAGCCCGGCTTCGGGAAAACGGTAACGCAGCCACCAGCCCATGGCCCAGCTGCTCAGGCCGCCCAGGGTGTTGCCCAGGGTGGCCACGGCCAGCAAGGTGGTAAAAGCGTGTGCTTGCTGCAGCTTGAGCCACAGCAGCAGGGCCTCGGAGCCGCCGGGGAGCAGGGTGGAGGCGAGAAAGGAGCCGGCAAACAGGCTCCACAGGCTGGCGTCATTCATGGACGTGTGGGGCCAGCACCATGAGCACCGGGCCGGGGGATTCCAGGATGCTCAGTTGCAGCCCACCGGCCAGTGTGGCGAGGGCGTCTTTCACCGCCAGGCTTTCTTCCAGCCCCCCGGGATGGCCGCGATAGGCCAGTACGCTGATGATGCCGCCGGGCGCCAGCAGCCGCCTGGCCTGTTCCAGGGCAGGAAGGCTGTGTTCCGCCCGGGTGATGGTGGTCTTGTCGCTATGGGGCAGGTAGCCCAGGTTGAACATCACGGCCTGGATGCGGCCATGGCTGGCCGGAGGCAGGCTTGCGGCCATCTGTTCGTGGCCGCCGTGAATGAGTTTCACCCGGGAAGCCAGGCCCGCCTGTTCCAGACGGGCCGCGGTCGCCCGCAGAGCCTGTTCCTGGATGTCGAAGGCAAAGACCTGGCCGGTATCACCCACCTGCCAGGCCAGGAACAGGGTATCGTGGCCGTTGCCCGCCGTGGCGTCCACGGCCAGCTGTCCGTCCCCAAGGTAACGGCTGACGATGGCATGGGCCCTGGAGGTGAGACGCATCAGGCAGACAACTGCCGCTGCACGAAAGGCAGGGTAAGGCGGGATTTCTTGGCGGCCAGGGCAGCCCGGTCCAGTTCTTCCATGAGCCTGAGCAGCTGGCGGGGATCGCGGCTGTGACGGGAAACCAGCCAGTGTATGGCCTGTTCGTCCATGCCCAGGCCGCGCCTGCCAGCCTGCTGGCGCAGCAGTTCCTGGCGGCCTTCGTCGTTCAGGGGGTGGACGCGGTAGCTCGTGCCCCAGCCCAGACGGGAGCGCAGATCGGGCAGGGCCAGGGGCAGGCTGGCCGGTCCCCGGTCGGCGCTGAACACCAGGGGCCTGGACGCGGCCTGACGCTGGTTGAACAATATGAACAGGGCTTCTTCCCAGTCACCGCGGCCAGCCAGCAGATGAACATCGTCCAGGGCGAGGAGATCCAGGGTTTCCATGTCCTGCAGCAGTTCCGGCGACAGATCCAGGATGTCCTTCAGGGGCAGGTAGGCGCAGCGCAGGCCCTGCTCCTGGGCAAGGGCGCAGAGCCCCATGAGCAGGTGACTCTTGCCGCTGGCTTCCGGGCCAAAGAGGTAGAGATTGCCCTGTTCCTTCCCCAGGGCCAGGCGTGACAGGGCATCCAGGAGCTGGCCATTGTCCCCGCTGATGAAATCCTCAAGGCTGGGTTCCGGCGCCAGCTGCACCGCCAGGGGCAGCTGGGTGTTCATGCCAGCTTGCCTGCCAGAGCGGCCAGGCGGCGTCCCAGGGCCTTGCACAGGGCTTTTTCCTCGTCGCTCAGAGGCCGTTTGCTGTCCTGTCCGGCGAGATGGGAGGGACCGTAGGGCGTGCCCCCGGTGGTGGTGGACAGCAGTTCCGGCTCGGAATAGGGCAGGCCGCAGATGAGCATGCCGTGATGCAGCAGGGGCAGCATCATGGACAGCAGGGTGCTTTCCTGCCCGCCATGCAGGGAGCTGGTGGAGGTGAACACCCCAGCGGGCTTGCCCATGAGGGCGCCGCCCAGCCACAGGCCACTGGTGCTGTCCAGAAAGTACTTCATGGGAGCGGCCATGTTGCCGAA
>JALVNE010000027.1 GCA_027026755.1 Sedimenticola sp.
TGAAATCCACCAGCACTTTGTCGTCCTCCACCGCCAGCACCGTGCCCATGGTTTCTTCGCCGTCGGGGAGGCTGAAGGCCAGGATCTGGCCGGGTTCCAGGTCGGCTTGGGCGGGAAAGTCGCTGCGCGGGATTTCCTTTATCAGTGCCTGCTGGCGCTCGCCCCAGGCCTGTGCCGGGGTGAGGGTGAGGGTCTGTTCCTCGCCGGGGCGCAGGCCGTACAGGGCCAGTTCCAGGCCCGGGAGCAGGGTGCCGTCGCCCAGAGTGCAGCTCAGGGGCTGGTCTTCCGTATCGAAGGCGGGGGTGCCGTCGGTGAGGGAAAGGCTGAAATGCAGACTGATGTGGCTGCCGGGCATGGCTTCGGGGCGGGGCATCAGTGCATCTCCGAGGCCAGCTGCATGAGGCTGGGCAGTTCCAGCTCATGATCCCGGGCATGTTCCAGGGCGCGTTCCAGGCGGGCCGGTGCGCTGCGGCCCATGCACTTGTGATCCGGGTCGCCTTCGAAGGCGTGGAGCATGGCGGCAATCAGGGCCTCATGGTCGAAGCGCCTGCCCGTGAGTTTTTCCTGGAGGCGGATGACATCTTCGGCCACCTCCCGGGCGATGTCCTGGTGTTCGGCCCACAGCTCCCCCACGCTGCCGCCGGTCTTGAGGCCGGCAATGTTGGTGGTGAGGATGTAGAGATTCTTCAGCACCAGCTCGAACAGCAGCTGGTCTTCATCGCCCAGAACCTTCACCGGGATGTCCAGCTTGCCCAGGGCGTCGCGCAGCAGAGTACAGCGGGGGCCGTAACAGGGGGAGGGGATGATGACCTTGTAATCCATGCCGGGTTTTTTCTCGAACCACACAGAGATGACGGTGACTTCTGGCAGATGGGAAAAATCCGCCGGCAGCAACTCGTTCTGCAGCAGAATGACCTTGTTCTTCCAGGCGTCCGGCAGTTGTTCCAGAATGCCGGGCAGGTCCTTTTCTCCCACGGCCACCAGCACGGCTTCCGGTTCGGGGATTTCAGCGGTGGCCTGTTCCAGGTTCTGGCCCCGGGTCACGGGATAGACGGGGTGCCCCAGGCGCAAAAAGCCCCGGGCGAAGACGCCGCCCATTTCGCCGACGCCGATGATTACGATGGGTTGTTTCACGGTTATCGATTCCAGGTCGTTTCCTCAGCCGATGCCTGCCGGGCCAGATGGCGCGCCATGACGAACAAAAGGTCGGACAGGCGGTTGAGATATTTCAGGGATTCGGAGTTTACCTTTTCCCTGCGGGAAAGTCCCCACAGGCTGCGCTCTGCACGGCGGCACACGGCCCGGGCCAGATGAGCCTGGGCAGCGGCACGGCTGCCGCCGGGTAGGACGAATTCCCGCAACGGGGGCAAATCGGCGTTGAGAGCCTGAATCTGTGTTTCCAGGTCAGCGACATGGCCGCTGTTCAAGATGGCGGCGCCGGGCAGGGCGATTTCCCCGCCCAGATCGAACAGGCGTTGCTGGATGGCGGTGAGGGATTCCCCCAGGGCTTCGCCGGATTCCACGGCCAGCAGGCCCAGGGCGGCATTGAGTTCGTCCAGATCCCCCAGGGCCTGGATGCGGTGACTGTCCTTGTCCACCCGGCTGCCATCTGCCAGGCCCGTCCGGCCCTTGTCGCCACGGCGCGTGGTGATACGGGTCAGGCGGGCCATAGCCGGTCAGTTTTGATGACGCCAGCCATAACCTGCCCCTGAACGCGGAGCGTTTCGCAGCTTCTTTGGGCCGGTTATGGCGTTGTTATGAGCAGTCTTACAAATCACTTTCTTCAATTCCTGCGACCTTCATGAGGTGTCGTTGTAAACCTGTTTTCAATGGTTTGTTTCCATGTACTGGCACAGATATCCGCGCATTCTCACCTGTTTTTGTGTAGATATGATGGCTGCCGTTGATTCGTTTCAGCTCCCAACCTTTGGTTTCAATGAGTTTGCAAAATCTCTTTCCACTGACCGCTTTCAAACGGCTATCTCCATTACCCTGTCTTTTTCGGATAGGGCGATGTCTTCAACATCTACTGATAAACAACCCTCAACGGCCTCATAGATGTTGTTCAATAATTCTTCAAAACTATCGCCCTGGGTTGCGCAACCGGGAATAGACGGAACTTCTGCCCAGAAGCCACCTTCTTCGGCTTCGTGTACAACAACTTTCAATTTCATGATGTTTCCTCATCACTTCATCCTGAATCAGTGACTTCCCAAGCCATCAAAACCTCGTTCGCCCGATGATTATCGCGTAAAATAGCATTTGTAGCCATTCTTCAATTTTCACCCAGCAGGTGAATGTCCAATGAGCTTCATCTT
>JALVNE010000028.1 GCA_027026755.1 Sedimenticola sp.
CCCCTCTCCCTCCGGGAGAGGGGTTTGGGGTGAGGGAAGGGTGAGGGCCTCACCGGAAAACAAAGCATTCATGGCATTTTTTCCCTCACGCCATTAAAATACGCGCCACTCGAGCCTGGATGACCATGGCTCACAAGTATTTTCATCATCTGAATTTTTTGGAGAACTCCACAATGAGACTGATTCTTTTGGGCGCTCCTGGCGCCGGCAAGGGCACCGTGGCCAAGATGCTCACCGCCATCGACGGTTCCGTACAGATTTCCACCGGCGATATCCTGCGCGCCGCCGTGAAAGAAGGCACGGATCTGGGCAAGGAAGCGCAAGGCTATATGAGCCGCGGCGAACTGGTACCCGACGAGCTGATCATGGGCATCATGGGCGAGCGTCTGCTGGAAGACGACTGCAAGTCCGGTTTCCTGCTGGACGGCTTCCCCCGCACCATCCCCCAGGCCGAGGCTCTGAAGGATCTGCTGGCCAAGCTGAACATCGAGCTGGACGGCGTGGTCAACCTGAACGTGCCCCGTGACGTCATCCTGGATCGTCTCACCACCCGCCGTACCTGCGAGGACTGCGGCGCCATCTACAACGTGAAGAGCAATCCGCCCAAGGTGGAAGGCGTCTGCGACAAGTGCGGCGGCAAGGTCGTGCAGCGCGAGGACGAAACCGAGGAAGCCATTTCCAAGCGCCTGGACGTGTTCAATGAACAGACGGCCCCCCTGGTGGGTTTCTATGAAAAGGAAGGCATGCTGTGGGACATCAATGCCACTTCCAGTGACGAGGTGGTTGCCGTAATCAAGGAGAAGCTGGGCATCGCCTGATTCGCTCCCTGGCCATCACGCCCAGGCCTTGATTCCAGCCGCCGGCAGCTTCTGCCGGCGGCTTTTTTGCATCCGCGATTTCTGTTCCATCAATCGGACGAGGGCTTGGCGCCGGCACCCTGCGGGGTCATGGGCTGTGCCCCAGTTTTTTCAGGAGAGGCGATATTCATCCCGGAAACCAGGGGTCGCAGGGAAGAAGCGTGCCCGGAAGGCATGGTGGACTGACTGGCGTTTGCCTTTGGTGGCTGCGATCCTTCTGCAGGTTCATGTAAAGGGGAAACAGGTTCGATTTCACGCATTTTCAGGGGCTTCTTCTTCTCCGGTTCCGGCGGCTCGGTGCTCTCTTCCATGGCCTCCAGCTCCTGTTGCTCCTTCATTGGCCGCCAGCCATGCGCGGGCTTGTCCGACAGAGGCGATTTCACCTCGCCCACAGGCACGCTGGGCGGCGGCACCACCTCCACCGGCTCTCCCGGTTCCATGGGCTCGGGTCGCAGCTGACCGGGGTGCTGCGGCTCCGGCAGGGCCTGCGCTTCACCCCGGTAGTATTCGGCCTTGGGCCAGTCTTCCCCCGGCGGGGCAATGAGTTCCTTTCTGAACTGCCGGGTGGGAGAACTGCGGAAACGCTGGGCCTGCTGGTAGTCGGGGTAAGGTCTGAAGTCCTGCCCGGGCGGGACATACGCGGACCTTCCGGCTGGAGTAGCAGACACGCCGCCAGGAGGTGGCCAGTTGATGGAGCCGGGACCTTCCCCGGAAGGATAATACCCCTCCGCCCGGATCACACCGGCAGCCACCAGTCCAAACATCATCATGCCAAGAGCCGTCGTACGCATGGATTCCTCCTCCTTTTCCTTCTCCTGAATTTATCACAAAGGCACTCACCCGGATATCTGTAGCAAGCCGAGGGGATTGTCGGGATCCACGCCGTCCATGAAAGGCAGATGGCGTTCACGGTGGGTGACCTGATAGACAAGGCCGATCCAGTTGGCCACCACGGCCTCGGCAGTATCGTGCCAGATGTTGTCGATGTTGCCCGCCACCAGGCTTTCCGGGAACTCCGGCAGGTTCTCCCCCGCATCACGGGCCCGTTTCAGACGCCAGGCATATTCGTTGAAGATGGCCGTCTGCTGCAGGCTGAGATAGTTGTCCGGCATGGGGGGATAGTCTCCGATCTCCCCGGCAATCCAGCGCAGCACTTCGCGCTTGTATTCCTTGAGCAGGGATACGGTGTCATACTCCGGGTGCCCCTGGAAGAACACGAATCGCAGGCCGTCATGGCTGGTGGCCAGGTGTACGCCGATATCCTCACTCTCCACCAGTACCCGCAGGCCGGCCTTGCGGAACTGCTCCGGCGTCACCGCGTTCCACCGGGAATGCGGCACATGAAAACGGCTGTTCACGTCATTCACCAGGGGATGACGCTTGTCCACCACCCGGTGGGGAAACACGCCCCAGACTTTTCTCTCCTGGGGCTGACGGTGCTGGCCATAGCGGAACTGCAGTACCGCGTGGGTGGCCAGGCAGGAGCAGAGAGTGGAAGTGACATTCTCCCAGGCCCAGTCGATGACCCTGATGAGGGGCTCCCAGAACGGCTGGTTGGCCAGCTCCGGCCCGGTGACATTGGCGCCGGTGATGATGAGGGCATCCAGTCCCTGCTCGCGGATCTCGTCGAAACTTTCATAGTAGGCATCGATATGCGCCCGGGCCTGCTCGCTGCGCGGCAGTTCCGGCAGGGTGAAAGGATGCACGTAGAACTGGGCGATGGGGTTGCTCTCCCCCACCAGGCGGAAGAACTGGCGCTCGGTAGCGGCCAGGGCCTTGTCCGGCATCATGTTCAGCAGACCGATGTGCAGCTCACGGATGTGCTGGTGCATAGCGCGCCCCGTGGGCAGCACCAGCTGACCTTCCTGGCGCAAACGCTCGAAGGTGGGCAGATCGTTGTGGGCAACCAGGGGCATCAGCTTTCCTCCCGGGCGATGGCCCGTTCCAGCAGTTCGAGAAACTCCGCTTCGCTTTGCACTTCGGACAACTCCCTGGAAGTCACAGTATATCCCTCCCTGGCAATGGCCTCGTACCGTGGAATGCGTGAATGAAACAGGCGCGGGAACACCCAGCGGGTGAAATCGTCCGGGTCCATCTGGGCCGCGTAGGCCAGGCCGTTCTCCCGCAGGTAGATGTCCAGCTGCTCCAGCAGGAACTCGGGACGATAATACAGAGGCTTGGGCGCGGACTGGGCGCGGGCGATGAGCTGCCGCTCCTGCTCCTCGTCGGTGATCTTGATGTACAGGATCAGGGTATGTTCCGCCAGCAGCTCGATGACGCCGGGCTCGTCCAGTTCACACAGGCTGCCGCCCATGTCGTTGATGAAATGCTTGTAGCCATAGACTTCCTGGGCCTTGCGGATGAACTCGGGCACGTCGTGCACGGCGGCAATCTCCGCATCCCGGTACTGGGCCTGGCGGCGCACGAAATCCTCCAGGGGCACGCCGCCCTGCTCCGGGTTGCCCAGCTTGCCCACGAAGCTCAGCACCGGCCCCAGGTCGTCCACCTTGATGTTGTTGCGGATATAGATCCAGTCCTTGCGCAACAGGTCACGCAGGAAGGGCTGCTCCATGGCGCGGGCCTTGACCAGGTCCAGGATCAGCTCGTCCAGGTAACGGGTGCCGATGCGGTAGTCACCGGAATAATGAAACCAGTCGTGCTGCCGCAGCATGTTGGAGATGTAGGTCTTGCCCACGCCGGACATGCCCAGCAGGGTGATTTTCTTGTGCTCCCAGTCGCGGAAGGATTCAGGAGTGAACTTCATGGGTTATCCAATGACATGAGGGATGCCTTATTATGCAACGTATGACCAGGCAAGTGAATCTGTACCAGAAGACCCGGGAATGGCTGGGCGCTCGACTGGAAGACATGCGCCTGCACCTGGCCCGTCCCGACGCCCTGCTGCAGCTCGCCGCCCTGGGCCTGGTCACGGGCCTGCTGGCCGGTGGCGTCATCGTGCTGTTCCGGGTGCTGGTGGAGAGCATCCAGAACCTGGCCCTGCATGGCAATGGGCCGGACGCTTTCGAATCCCTGTCCCTGCTGGAACGCTTCGGCTATCCCCTGCTGGGCGCGATTCTCCTGGCGCTGATGTTTCGCTGGTTTGCCAGGGGTCTGTATGTGCTGGGCGTGGCCCGGGTGCTGGAACGCATGGCCTATCACCAGGGACATCTAACCCTGCGCGGTTTCCTGCTGCAGTTCTTCGGCGTGGCCATTGCCCTGGTGGGCGGACATTCCGTGGGCCGCGAGGGGGCGCATATCTTTCTCGGCGCCTGCACCGGCAGCCTGCTGGGGCAGAAACTGGACTTGCCCAACAATGCCGTACGCACCCTGGTGGGCTGCGGCACGGCGGCGGGCATTGCCGCTTCCTTCAACACCCCCCTGGCCGGGGTGATCTTCGCCCTGGAAGTCATCATGATGGATTACCAGCTGGCCAGCTTCATCCCGGTCATTCTCAGCGCCGTCACCGCCACCGTGGTATCCAACGCCGCCCTGGGCAACGCGGCGGTTTTCAGCGTGCCGGTGATGGAACTGTCCAGCCTGAAGGAGATTCCCCTGGTTATTCTTCTGGGCCTGTTCAGCGGCGCCCTGGCGGCGGGCTTCATCCGCCTGGTGCGCGGTATCGCCAGCCGCGGCAAGGCCTGGCCCATCGAAGGACAGATGCTGGCGGCTGGCCTGTCCACTGCCCTGCTGGGCATGTGGCTGCCGGAGATCATGGGCATCGGCTACGACACCATCAACCTGACCCTGGTGGGCGGTTATGGCGCGGGTATTCTGCTGCTCATGGCCGCTGCCAAGCTCATCGCCACCAGCATCTGCTCCGCCCTGAACGTGCCCGGGGGCATGATCGGTCCGTCCTTCTTCATCGGCGCCACCCTGGGCGGCGGCTTCGGCCACGTATTGGCCCACTGGCTGCCAGGGCTGGACATCCAGCCGGGCCTCTACGCCATGCTGGGCATGAGCGCGCTGATGGGCGCCAGCCTGCAGGCACCCCTGGCCGCCCTGACCGCCCTGCTGGAGCTGACGGACAACCCGCAGATCATCATGCCGGGCATGCTGGTGGTAGTCATCGCCGGGCTCACCGCCAGCGAAGTGTTCGGCCAGGAATCCTTGTTCATCACCATGCTCAAGGCCAAGGGCCTGGACTACCGCCAGCATCCGGTCATCGCCGCCCTGCGCCGGGTGGGAGTGGCCAGCGTGATGGACAAGGCTTTCGTGCGCAGCCAGCGTCTGGTGTCAGCGGAGGAAGCCCGGAAGCTGCTGGAACAAAAGCCCCGCTGGATCGTCATCGTGGAAGACAAGACCCCCAGGGCCATACTCTCCGGCATCGCCCTGGCCGGTTACCTGGAAGCCAGGTACGACGGTGTTGTGCCAGATATCGGTGAAACGGAAGAAAGCGAAAACGAAGCCGACGAAACCCGCATCGACCTGATGAAGATCCCCGGCAAGCGCCTGGAACTGGCGCCCATACAACTGCACGAAACCCTGCAGGAAGCCCTGGAGAAACTCGACAGGGGCGAAGGCGAGGCTCTGTACGTACGACGCATGTCGGCCCCGGGCATCTGGCGCATCTATGGCATCCTCACCCGGGAACAAATCGAATCTGCTTACCGCCTATGAGCGCCGTTTCTGGAATGGGCCGGCGATACGCTGTTCCATTTCCTCGGCGGGCAGGGGCTTGCCGAACAGATAGCCCTGCATGTAGTCGCAGCCGATCTCCCTGAGAAACAGACGCTGTTCTTCGGTTTCCACCCCTTCGGCCACCACCGCGATGCCCAGGCTGTCCGCCATGGCCACGATGGCCATGACCAGGGATACGTCTTCCTGGTCACCCGGCACATCCTGAATGAAACTGCGGTCCACCTTCAGGGTATCCACGGGAAAACGTTTCAGATAATTCAGGGAGGAATACCCTGTACCGAAGTCATCCACGGCGAGTTTCACACCACACTCCTTGAGTGAATACAGCCAGGCCGTGGCCTGGTCGGATTCCCGAAGCAGCAGGTTTTCCGTGATCTCCAGCATCAGGTACTGGGGATCCAGACCGCTATCCTCCAGGATGCGGTTCAGCACCTCGGGACCAAAACCCTTGTCCCGCTGCCTTGCCGACAGATTGACGGACAGGCTGACGAAGACCTGGTAACGCTCCTGCCACTCCTGCACCTGGCGGCAGGCCTCGAAAAATATCCAGTCCCCCAGTTCCCCGATGAGCCCGGTTTCCTCCGCCAAGCGGATGAAATCATCAGGGTCGATCATGCCGTGTTCAGGGTGTTCCCAGCGCATCAGGGCCTCCATGCCGATCATTTCATTGCTGTAAGCCTCCATGATGGGCTGATAGAACACCCGCAGCTCCTTGTTCCTCACCGCACTTCTCAGGTCCTGTTCCAGGGCCACATGACGTTTCACCCGATCCTGCATTTCCTGTTCAAAAAACTGGTAGTGATTACGGCCCGCGGCCTTGGCCTGGTACATGGCCATGTCCGCGTTACTGAGCAGGGCGCCCACGACGCTGTCCGTGTCCCTGTCCCCGGCATCCACGTCATCGGGAAACAGGGTGATGCCGACGCTGGCACCTATGGATATCTTGCGCTCCCCCAGAGTGAAAGGCTGTGACAGGATGTCAATGATCTTGCGCGCGATGACCGCCACCACATCGGCGCTGCTGACACCCTGCAGTATCACTACGAATTCGTCACCACCAAAGCGGGCCACGGTATCGGTTTCCCTGAACTCGGCGTGAAGCCGGCTTGCCGCAGCTTTCATCAGCTCGTCCCCCACGACATGGCCATACAGGTCGTTGACCGCCTTGAAGCGGTCGAGGTCGATGAACAGCACGGCAAACTCCATGTGACTGCGATGCGCCTGCAGCACATTCTGGCGCAATCTTTCCATGAGCAGGGTCCGGTTAGGCAGGCCCGTGAGCAAATCATAATTTGCCTGATAGAGTATTTGCGCCTCGTCCCGACGGCGCTTGGTGATGTCCTCGTTGACGCCGATGAAATAGGCGACTTCCCCATCCTCGCCTCTTACGGGGGAAATATGCGCAGACTCCCAGTACAGTGAGCCATCCTTGCGCTTGTTGTGGAACACGCCCCGCCATTCCTTGCCGGCCTCCAGCCGCTTCCACATCTGCACGTATTCTTCCCCGGACTTGTCACCATTTTTCAGAATGGAGTGCTTCTTGCCGATGACCTCTTGCGGGGTGTAGCCGGACACTTCCTCGAACTTTGCATTGACGTATTCGATGATGCCCCGGGTATCCATGATGACCACGGAAGCGGGACTCTGGTCCAGGGCGCGCCCCAGCTTGCGCAATTCCTTCTCAGCCATCTTGGAACTGGTGATATCCGTACGCACGCAGACCAGCCCGCCTTCCTTGGTGCGACGGTTGCTGGCCAGGTACCATTTTCCCCCTTGCAGGCGCTCCACGTAATAGGACTCCCCGGGATTCATGTTGCTGTCGCAGGCACCAGGCATGGGCTCGCCATCCAGGGTGATACAGGAAAGCCGGGAAGCATTTTTTTCGCACAGGGACCGGAAGCTGGCGCCGGGCCGCAGGCTGCTCTTCAGCCAGGGATAGAAAGACTCGTAGGTGCTGTTCCACAAAAGGAGACGCCGATCCCTGTCGAACAGGGCCAGGGCCTCGCCCAGGCTCTCCACGGCATCCTGAAGCCTGCCGTAGGATTGCTCGGCGGCGCGGCGTGACTGATCCAGGCCGGCCAGGGTCTTCCACAGCCAGGCCAGCAGCAGGAGCACCACGGACAACAACAGCACACCAAACCAAAGCGTGTCACGGTCGTCCTGTTTCCTTCGCTCCACCAGCTCATCGCGCAGGCGGGCAAACTTGTTTTCGGTCTTCAGGGCGGAAATGCCCTCTTTCAGCACGTTGATGCGACCGACATTGTTCAAAATGACCTCCATGTGACGCAGCAGGTTGCTCAGACTGGCGCTCGCCGGCCCCTGCTCCTTAATCTCGCGCACCATCGCCCTTATGTTCTCCACGGGCAGCTTGTCGGGAAAAAGGTAATGGGTGTACACATCCATAACCAGGCGGTACAAGCTGTTGCCGCGCGCACTTCCTGACGGCTTCAGGGCACTGGCCTCAATCAACGTGGGCAGCGACAGCAGACTGTTCCTGACTTGCCCCAGGTGGGACTGGATACGTTCGATGAGATGCCGTTTTCTTTCCATGGCATCCAGGTAGTCTTTCAGCCGCACCGCGAACTGCCCGGCATACCAGCCCCCCAGGGACACCTGCCGCCGTTTCACCTCCTCCGACAGTTTGCGGATGTTCTTCACGGACCGTATCAGCGAATCATAATGAGGAAGACGAAAGGAAATGCTGCGCTCCAGATCGCGTTCGAGACGCACGTCCTCTTCCCGGATCTGGAAAAGCTGCGCGGAAAGCGCACTGCGCGCCTTCATGGACTCGAAACGGTTGTACAGATAGACGCTGGCCAATATGACCATGACCAGCACCGGCACCATCCCCTGGTGAAAACCCCGTATTTTCATTCCCGCTCCCTGAACAGCGGGTGGTAACCCGAAAGCGTACGCAGGAAGCGCTCGATGTCTTTCACATCAGAGGGCGGGATCTCCCGCCCCAACTGGTATCGCCCCATGGTTACAATGGCCGCCTTCAGTGTCTTTGCGCTGGCGTCGTGAAAATAAGGCGGGGTCCATGCCACCATGCGCAGGCTGGGCACCTTGAACACATGCAGGTCTTCCTGCTCTCCGGTCACATTGAAACGCCCTTTGTCAACTATGCTCTCCGGACGCTGCCTGTCCTTGAAATAGTCTCCCATGACGCCCATGGTGGCATACATATTCCCTCCCACGGCCTGCCCCTGGTGACAGGCAATGCAGCCGTAATTCTTGAACAGGCGGTATCCCCTGAGCTGCGCCTCGGAAAGCGCGCCCTCATCCCCTTTCAGCCATCTGTCCAAGGGAGCATCGAGGGTGACCAGGGAACGCATGAAGTCGGCCAGGGCCCTGGAAATGGTCGCGGGGGTCATGCCTTCGTCCGGAAAACCATGTTCGAAAGCCTCTACCAGGGCGCTGTCCTTCTCCAGCTTGGCCAGCACCTGGGGCCAGTCAGTGTCCATCTCCACTGGATTGCGCAAGGGTGCTTCCACCAGGGATTCCAGGGTGGGCGCCCGCCCATCCCAGAAATAGGCCACATGGGTGTTGAGGTTATATACCGTGGGGGCGTTTATGCTTCCAAGCCGTCCCTTCACGCCCACGGATACCGGCATGTTGTCGCTGCCACCCAGATCGAGCTTGTGACAGTGGGCGCAGCTCACCGTATTGTCGGCGGACAAGCGCGTGTCATGGAAAAGACGTTTGCCCAGGGCCACGATTTCCGGCACCAGTCCTGTCGCCGGTTCAAGAGGCTGGATGGGTTCCATAACGGAATCAGCGCCTGCATCACCCAGCAGACAGAAAGCAAGCAATACTCCTTTTTTATTGTCCAGTAAACGCCTGATATCCAAGACTGCAATCCTTTTTGGCCGTATCCTCCGGCCACGGGGTCATCCACCTTGCCCGGCAACCCAATATATCGCCCCCTTTGGAGATGGAGCCGCCGGACGTATCTCCACATTAACGTTATATTTTATTTCAGGCGGCCTGGCAACGTCACAGCCTGTGGACAGGATGCCGGACTCAACGCGTGACACGCCGGTTTCGCCGTTCCCCGAATTCATAGAGCATCAGCCCGGAAAGTATCAGCCCCGTGCCAAGAATCACCGCCCAGGTCAGTTCCTCGCCGTTCAGCCAGCGACCCAGCCACAGAGCAATGATGGGCGTCATCAGGGTAAGCAGGGCCACCCGCGTGGCAGCCACATGCCGCAGGACAAAATAGAAAGCGCCAAATCCCAGAACCGTGGCGACAGACCCGAGATAGACGATGGAAAGCGTCGCCTTGAGCGGAAGGGTATCCGGCCAGTGTTCACCGGACATCCCCCAGGTCGCCAGATACAGGGGGACGGAAACCACCAGGGCGCCCGCGGTGATCTCCAGTCCATGCCCCTGCCAGCCGATGGCCTTGGTCCAGACCGTGCTGACCGAATGCAAGCTCACTGAAACCATGACAGCGGCCACGCCAAGCCAGGCCGTGGGAGAGAAACGCAGGCTGCCCCAGAATACCGCCACCAGCCCGGCAATCCCCAGAAACACGCCGACCAGGCGCAGGCCACCCAGGGCCTGCTCTCCCAGGAAACGCCGCGCCATGATCCCGGTGAAAATGGGGGTAAGACCAAACAGCACCGAGATCCAACCCGACGGAATGAACCGCGCTCCCCAGTACACGCAGATCATGGCGCCATAGACCCCCAGTCCCGCGGCAAGATAGGTGAGCACTGCCCTGCGCTCCCTGTGCAGGGACAGCCCCATCACCCTGAGCAACAGCAGGCTGATCACCAGGCCGATGACCATCCTGGCAGTCACGCCAAAAAGGTAGTTGACCCGGGTCGCACTCCACTGGATGGCCAGGGGTGTGGTACTCCAGATAAGGACCACGGCAAGATAGCTGGCCTGAACACGATGCTTCAACTCCATGGGCAGGCCGCCTTGGACGTTCTTGCAAACTTTTTTATGTATATTCCCTTAGTCATTGATTTGAGTGATTTTTGTATTCCAATAACCCATTGAAAAGGAGGTTTTGAAAACCTGTCAGACTTGAACGACGCGGCCAGTTCGGGCAACCTTACCGGTTCATTGTCCAATTGAACAGTGGTCAGTTCCCGATGTTTTCCCGGCTTCACGGCCCGGGTTTCGTGGCACTACCCGGAGGTAATCGAGATCATGGATCTCCAGAGGGCTCTCGGTCTGGACCAGCCAGACGCCAGCGCAGAAGAAGAACGAAAAAAGCTCCACATGTACATCAATCTCAAGCTGGCCTCATCCGGCCAGCCCACTTGTGCCGACGGTTATGCCACGGATTTCCTGGCCACGGCAGACGACCTGTTGCGCACCTACCGGGAGAAGAACCGGCTGCTCACGGACTACCGCTGTCCGGTGGACCAGCGCATCGAGAACTACCTGAAAGACTATCTCGGCGACCTGGACATGGACGTACCGCGTCTGCCCAGCAACACCTTCGTCCTGGACCGCCATGGCGTGGCCAGGGAGTTGTCCCTGCCCATGGGGAAGGACGAATTCAAGTCCGACATCGTCTCCAGCTACCGCGTGAAGCAGGGCGTGCTGCACAACCCTGCCAGCGACAGGCGTACCACCAAGGGTTCTTTCCATATCGCCGAAGGCGGGCTGCCCATTCCCGGCGACAAGAAGGCCGTGCCCAAAGCCACCTTTGCGCGCATGCTCGGTCATGCCATGAACCCGCCCGAGTCCCTGCTCTCCCTGCCTTTCACCGCCGAGGAGGACACACCGGCCAGAATGTTCGTCTCCCTGCTGTTGCGTCCCGTGGTCTGTCCGGAGATTCCCGGCATGGACGCGGAAAAGACCATGGAGATCCGTTTCTTCGCTCCCGGCAATCTGGTGAGCAACCTGGATTTCGTGGAAAGCATCTTTGGCAATGGCGGCAATCCCTATTTGCCCAAATTCGATTCTGCCCTGGACGTGGAACACTGGACCGGCCACACGGGCTGCGTGATTCTCGCACCGCATCTGGTGAACTTCACCAAGAAGGAACTGGGGCTGCCCCACTGGGATGAGGCCAGCGAACGCCAGCGCCGTGACGGCATGTGCTGGAAGGATGAAAGCGAACTGTACAACGACGGTCAGGCCTTCAAGATCACCGCCCGGGATGAGCGCGGCGTCATCGTCACCCTCCTCGCCGACAACTATTATGGTTACTGCAAGAAGGAAGTGAAGACCCAGATCGGCTATTCCGCCAACCTGTTCGGCCTGGCCGAGGAAGAACATGCCGGCGGTGCCCTGGCCTTCCCGCGCCGCAACCACGGCGAGGAATACGGCGTGGACAGTCGCACCCGGGACCCCAATTACAGCTTCGATGAAATGGTGCGCATGTATGGCCCTTTGATGAAGGTGAAGAAAAAGGGCTATGCCATCGACCGCAAGTTCCCGGATGTCATCTATGTGCCCCAGGATCTGCGCATGGATCTCAACAAGCAGACCATCAGCTGGTGGAAGAACGGTGAGAAACAAACCATTCGTCTGCAGCCGGGCAAGATCTACATCCAGCCCAACGGCTACAAGATCGAGATGAAAAAACATCCCGGCGCGCCCTCCTGGCGGCTGGTGGGCATGGACCCCGAAGGCACCTTCTGTCACAAGCCCAGCACCGTGTCCGGCGGCGGCAAATCCGAGATCTCCAAATCCCTGAACGACGCGGTGATCTACTCGCCCCTGTTCGTGGACGAACTGCAGACGGACCTGGACCGCGTGCAGGAGATCTTCGACCGGGACTACAGCACCCGCTTCAAGCCCGGCCATGAACACGAGGACCGCGACCCCACGCGCAAGCCCCTGAGTGAGGAGCGCAGCCTGGGCTCCGTGATCAAGCTGCTCACCCCTTCGTCCAGCTACACCGATGAATACAACGAGTGGCTGGAATCCATCCCGCCGCGCATCCTGGCCCTGGTGCTGATGATCAAGCGCTTCTACCGTCAGGAGTGGGGCAACCAGTGGCGGGAGCATCTCACCGTGGACGTTGTGGACGGCGCGCCCGGTCACGAACTCAAGCTCCACGACCGCAAGGTCATTGCCTCCTACCTGCGCGTGGGCTTCGACCGCGCCAACAAGTGGCGGGTGTTCAAGGTACGTCAGGACTTCATCGCCGCGGAAAAGGTACAGATGGAAGACGACATCAGCGCCTCCGTGGTGGTGCCGGTGAAGGCCATCCGCCACTGCGCCCCGGGTGACGAACATCCCCACAGCGTGAAACTGGTGAAAAACTGCGAATACCGGCTGTTCCAGCGGCCCGACGACGCTGTCATTCCCGGCTATGACAAGCAGACAGAAAAAGACATGTCCCAGCCCGGCAACTTCCTGGCCAACTACGAGCCTCTCAAAGGCAAGGCTCTGGCCAAGGTGGTGGAAGACGTGATGACCCTGTGCAGCTTCACAGACCCCATGCGCAAACTGCTGGAAGCCGCCTATAAAAAGGGCAAGGGTTATGTGGTGTCCTCGGCCCATCCCCGCCTGGTGGATGGCAAGCCGTCCAAGAATCCACGTTATCTGCAGACCCGCCCGGATCTGGTCAATCCGGTACGCAAATATGTGGCCGAAATGGGCGCGCGGCTGCACCGCAAACTGCCCCTGAGCGAGCCCGTGTGCCAGCCCGTGGATGCGGTGCTGGCCGGCCGGCGCAACAACCCGCCAGAGCCGGGCATCCGCCCCCTGGCAGTGTACAACCCCATCCATTACCAGGAACTGCCCGAGCTGTTCATGGATTTCATCTGCTCCCTCACGGGCAAGTCGCCCTCCACCACCGGTGCCGGCAGCGAAGGCGCCCTGACCAAGGGACCTTTCAACGCCCTGCGGCCCACGGCGGATCTGAACAACGCCTTGGTGTCCTTTATCCTCACGGGTTACGCCGGCTATTCCAGCTCTGCCGGCTTCATCGGCCCGGAACTGCGGGTGGATCACGACATCAGCCTGCTGATACCCGAAATCTGGGCGCGGCTGCACCCAAGCCAGCGGGATCCGAAGAATCTCATCGAACACGGTTATCTCGAACCCCTGGAAGATTTCGAACACAAGGGCGAAAAAGTGCTGGCCAGCCGTCTCGGTTACCGCATCACCGACCGCTTCGTACACGGCTTCCTGGGCAAGATCTTCGACAACCCCAACCAGGTGTTCACGGAGGAGATTCTCAAACCCGAAACCCAGGACATGGACGTATTCGCAGACGGCGTAAACAACATCGTGGAAGCCCAGCGCAAGGTGGCCCAGCGCTATCTGGACGACGGTTCCGTGGAAGAAGCCTGCCCGCCCCTGCGCGCCCTGCTGTACATCATGGCCACGGGAGAATACCAGGGCAAAGACGTGCACCACCCGGAGATTCGCGCCCTGTTCACCCGTGAATCCCTCCTCGCCTCGGACTGGTACCACGAGCGCCTGGAAGTGAAGCAGCAGCGTGACATCGCCCTGTGGGAACGGCATATCGAATCGCTGGAGAACTTCCTTGCCCAGCCGGGTTACGAAGACGAGGCGCGGCGTCTCGACATCGCCCAGCGTCTGGAAAGCGCGAAAGCCAGGCTGGCCCATACCCGCAGCCCGGAATACCTGGAATCCCTGGTCGGCACCATAGGCGCGGACCCCCTGCGGCCTTCCGCTGATGAAAAGGCTGTTTCCCAGGAAGAGCGCAAGGTGGCATGACTTCCTCCTCCCTGGGAGGGTGTTGCAAAAAGTGACAGCCTTAGCGATGCAGGGATGCATCGCCATTTTCGATGGCTGTAAGCCATTGAAAATGGAGGAATCGGAAAATCGCACTTTTCCGATTCCGAGTCGTGAAAGCCCAGGGAAGGGCTTTTACGACATCCTCCCTGGAAGAAGTCGCCAAGACCGTAGGTCGGGTTTCAGCCCGACAACAGGCGCCACAACGGAGCAAAGTCGGACTGAAGTTCGACCTGCAGCACGGGTTTTCCGAAGATCAGGAATGCGACGGGCGGGAAGTCCATATACAGGCATCCCCCAGACTTTCCAGAAAGGCTTCATGGGCCGCCTGTTCTTCCGCCGAGGCCCGCACCACGGTCAGGGCCGGTCGGTCCGCCGGCAGGCGGCGAATGCGCTGCCCTTGGCCGTTCCCCTGTTCCACACCCTGTTCCTCCTGGAACAGAAGGGACTGCCCCCCGGTCATGGCCAGGTACACTTCCGCCAGGATCTCGGCATCCAGCAGCGCGCCATGCTTCTGGCGCTGGGAGTTGTCGATGTCGTAACGGGCGCACAGGGCATCCAGGCTGTTGCGCTGCCCTGGGTGCTTGTTACGCGCCATGACCAGGGTATCGGTGATACGGCAATAGTTCTCCAGCCGCTTCCAGCCCCCCAGCCGCTGCAGCTCCGCATCGATGAAGCCCACGTCGAAGGGCGCATTGTGAATGATCAGCTCGGCGCCCTGCACATAGTCCATGAAATCCTGCACCACGTCCTCGAAACGCGGCTTGTCTGCGAGAAACTCATTGGTGATGCCATGAACCTCCACAGCCCCGGCATCGATCTCCCGGTCCGGCTGCAGATACTGGTGGAAATCATTGCCGGTGGGCCGGCGGTCGATGAGTTCCACGCAGCCGATCTCGATGATGCGATGCCCCTGGGAAGGCTCCAGGCCCGTGGTTTCCGTATCCAGCACGATCTGTCTGTTGCCGCTGCTCATTGCAGTTCCTCGATTCCCCGGTTGGCCAGTTCATCGGCACGTTCGTTTTCAGGATGGCCACTGTGGCCCTTCACCCACTCCCAGCTCACGTCATGCTGTTGCACCAGAGCGTCCAACTGCTGCCACAGATCCGCATTCTTGACCGGTTTCCTCGCCGCGGTCTTCCAGCCATTGCGCTTCCAGTTGTGTATCCACTGGTTCATGCCGTTCTTCACGTACTGGGAATCGGTGACCACAGTCACTGCCGTGGGCCGTGTCAGGGCACTCAAACCCTGAATGACGGCCTGTAGTTCCATACGGTTGTTGGTGGTGTTTTTCTCTCCCCCCCAGAGTTCCTTCTCCCTGCCCCGATAACGCAGCAGGGCGCCCCAGCCTCCAGGGCCTGGATTGCCCTTGCAGGCGCCATCGGTATAGAGCATCACGCGTTCATCCGTCATTCTTTTCTGCCTTTACACAGTTGGCCACCGGCTGCACCGGCGCTCTTGCGGCGATGTGCCGCAGTTTCCAGCGCAGGCCCACGGGCGTCAGGGTGGACACCCGTTTCACCGCCACCAGCACATAGACACCGGCAAAACCGGCCAGGTAACGCTGGGCCAGCCGATTCAGACGATGAAAACGCCGCTGCAGAAAGGCCTTCTTCCAGGGCGGCCTGAACAGCAGATTGCGGGTCTGCTCGATATCGAAACCCAGCAGGGACAACCAGTCCTGCACCCGTCCCCAAGAGATGAAATGCCCCCGCCAGGGAAGATGCTGGCTGGCTCCCGGCAGGCGACGGCGCAGTCCCCACAGGCTGTAGGGATTGAAGCCCACGATCACCACCCGCCCTTCCGGAATCAGTATGCGTTCCACCTCTCGCAGCACCTGCCGGGGATCAGCGGCAAAATCCAGGGTATGAGGCAACACCACGGCATCGACGCTGTCCGTGGCAATGGGAACGGCTTCCGGCATGGCCACCAGCTGGTTCCGGGCGTCATGACAGGGATTGATGCGGTAGAAACCGCGAATGGGCGAGGCCTGGGCGTAGGAAGGCATGTGGCACAACCAGCCCAATTCCAGCAAGTAGTAACCGAACAGTCCTTCGACAAGCTGCTGCAGAGCTTCACGCTCATGTTCCAGCACCATTTTTCCCATGTCGGTTTCAAACCACCGGTTGAGGGCCTGAAACTGAAGCAGGTATTCGTCCGTCGCTTTCATGTCCGCATTGTAGAGTGTGCACCGGAATTGTGGAACCGAAGCCCTGTTTTTCGTATAGTTACGGCACTGATTCTGTCGTGGTTGAAATTGTCATGCTGTTCAGAATACTGTCCTTCGTGTTTGTGCTCCTGCTGCTGGGCGGCTGCGTGAGCAATCCGTCGAAGGACGAGTCCCACCTGGCATCCACCCCGGAACAGGACGACAGCCTGCCACGGCTTTCCGAGGATTATTTCGATCCCTTTGGGCTGCCCGAGAGAGAATCGCCGCCACCAATCCCGGAAGAAACCAACCTGTGGAAACTGCTGACCCGTGACTACCAGCTGAGAGACATACAACACCCGGCCATCGACAGGGAAATACAAAATTTCCTTGCCCGGGACGATTCCCTGCTGCGCCAGCTGCGCATGGGCGAGCCTTACCTCTACTATATCCTCCAGGAAGTGAAGCGGCGGAACATGCCGGGAGAGATCGCCCTGCTGCCTGGGGTGGAAAGCGGTTTCCGTCCCCTGGCCTACTCCCGTCATGGCGCGGCAGGCCTGTGGCAGTTCATGCCTGCCACCGGTCGCTATTTCGGCCTCAAGCAGGACTGGTGGTATGACGCGCGGCGGGACCCCGTAGCCTCCACGGATGCTGCCCTGGGTTACCTGCAACAGCTGCACCAACGCTTCGATGGCGACTGGCTGCTGGCGATTGCGGCCTACAATGCCGGCGGGGGCACCGTGGCCCGGGCCATGCGCAAGAACCTGGAAAACAACAAAGCCGTGGATTTCTGGTCCCTGGATCTGCCTGCGGAAACCCGGCAGTACGTGCCCCGACTGCTGGCCCTGGCGCGTATCATCGAACAGCCGCAACGATACGGGCTGGCTCTGCCACCCATCGACAATGATCCCCGCTTCGTGAAGGTGGAGATCGGCGAACAGATCGACCTCAAGGTGGCTGCAAGGCTGGCCGGCATGACGCCGGAGGAGCTTTTGCAGCTGAACGCGGGTTTCAACCGCTGGGCCACGCATCCCGAGGGCCCCCATTACCTGTTGCTGCCGGCGGACAAGGCCGGCGTGTTTTCCGAGAAGCTGGCTGCCCTGCCGGAAGACCAGCGCATGCGCTGGACGCGCTACCGTATCCGGCCTGGTGACAACCTGGGACGAATCGCCAGAAAATACGGCATCAATGTGAAGGCGTTGATGCAGGCCAACCACCTGAAAAGCACGCGCATACGCGCGGGCTCGCATCTGCTCATCCCCCTGTCTACCGGCGCAACCCTCACCGCCTTGAATGCCAGCCCCAACGCCAAACGCAAACTCCGTTACCGGGTGCGCAAAGGTGATTCCCTGTACGCCATCGCCCGCCAGTTCGGGGTGAAGATCGCCGACCTCAAGAAGTGGAACCGGCTTGCCAGCGACCGTCTGCATCCGGGCCAGAAGCTCACCGTGGTGCGCACCATGTAACCCCACGAATTCTACGTGGACATCATTCTCCAGGAGTGCCACACTCTGGACAATTTGTTCAGGAACCATCCAACTCCCATTACCCCTTCCCGAGAACTCACTTATGCGCAGCTCATTGCTCATATTGCTCATTGCAGTCCTTAGCTATTACGCGACAGCATTCTCGGGCCCGGAGAATCTGGCGAAAGAACAGGTGCTGCGCCGGGGCAATGGCGCCGAAGTCCAGACCCTGGATCCTCACAAGGCAGAAGGCATTCCCGCCTACAACATCCTGCGGGATCTCTACGAAGGCCTGACCATAGAGGCGCCGGATGGCAAGGTGATTCCCGGAACAGCGGAATCCTGGGAGGTCAGCGAAGACGGCAAGACCTATGTCTTCCACATCCGCAAGAATGCCAGGTGGTCCAATGGCGACCCGGTGACCGCTCATGATTTCGTCTACGGCCTGCGCCGCTCGGTGGATCCGGCCACCGCCTCCAAGTATTCTCTGATTCTCGCCCCCATCCTCAATGCCGAGGATGTCATCGCCGGCAAACAGCCCGTGGAAAACCTCGGAGTAAAAGCCCTGGATGACTACACCCTGGAAATCCGCCTCAAGTCCAGCACTCCTTATCTGCTGGGCCTGCTCAACCACTCCAGCACCTATCCGGTGCACAAGGCCAGCGTGGAACAATACGGCGACCAGTTTTCCCGGCCGGGCAAGCTGGTGTCCAACGGCGCCTATGTGCTCAAGGAATGGGTGGTCCAGTCCCATGTCAAGCTGGAACACAACCCCAACTACTGGGACAACGCCAACACCATCATCGACACTGTGTATTTCTATCCCATCGAAGATCAGTCCACGGAACTCAAGCGTTACCGCGCCGGGGAAATCGACCGCACCGAGGACGTGCCCAGCCAGCAGATCAAGTGGATCAAGAAGAACCTGGCCGACGAACTGCAGGTGGCGCCCTACCTGGGCAGCTACTATTTTGGTTTCAACCTCACCCGACCACCGTTCAAGGACAACCCCAAGCTGCGCCGCGCCCTGTCCATGGCCATCGACAGGGAGATCATCACCAAGCACATCACCGGCCTGGGAGAAAAGCCCCTGTATTCCTGGGTGCCCCCCGGCATCAACGGCTATGAAGCCGCCCGTCTGGACTACGCCGACTGGCCCCAGAAGAAACGCGTGGAAGAAGCGCGCAGGCTGTACAAGGAAGCCGGTTATTCAAAGAGCAAACCCCTCACCGTGGAGATACGCTACAACACCAGCGAGAACCACAAGAAGATCGCCATCGCCATCGCTGCCATGTGGAAACAGGCCCTGGGGGTGAAAACCAAGCTGGTCAACGAGGAATGGAAAGTCTTCCTGGAAAACCGCAAGCAGAAACAGGTCACCCAGGTATTCCGCTCAGGCTGGATAGCCGACTACAATGACCCCTACTCCTTCATGGAAATTTTGCTCAGCAATCACGGTCTCAACGATTCGGGTTATGTAAACCCCGAATATGACGAGCTGTTGCACCAGGCAAGCATGGAAAACGACCCCAAGAAGCGCTTCGAACTCATGCGGCAGGCGGAAGCCCTGGTGCTGCGCGACCACCCGGTCATACCTATCTATTCCTATGTCTCCAGCCACCTGATCAAGCCCTGGGTAGGCAACTATGTACCCAACGTACTGGATCACAACTACAGCAAAGACCTGTACATTCTCGAACACTGACTTCCATGAACCCTCTGATCTCGTCCCTGATGACGAATAAAGCCGCAGCCGCAGGTCGGACTTCAGTCCGACATTGCGCCGTTGTCGGGCTGAAACCCGACCTACAATCATGGAGCAAAGCCTCATCTGTCTCCACTCGGGTGGGCAACCATGTACCCGAGATGCTGGATCAGCACTACAGCAAAGACCTGTACCATCTCAAACCAAGGAAACCATCATGCATCAGATCTCCAAGGCAGGCACCATCTTCATAGCAGGGCTGCTCAGCCTTGTATCCTTTCTGGGCAAGGCGGCGCCTTCCCCCAAACAACTCTCTGACTACCAACCGGCAGCCCGCAAAGCCAATGTCGTTTTCAAACTGCCCATTTGGGAGAAAACGCCGGCCCAGCTGCAGGCCACCATGGAAACCGCCATTTCCGTTGCCGAGCAAAGGCTGAACGCCATCATTGCCCGGAAACCCGAACAGCGCACTTTCGCCAACACCATCACCGCCCTGGACAAAGCCTACCTGCCGGTCATGACCGCCGCGGAACGTATCGATGTGATCC
>JALVNE010000029.1 GCA_027026755.1 Sedimenticola sp.
ATATTTTTCGATAAGATCTGGGAACATCATGGAAAAGATACTTTCAGGTATATATAGTACTTCTTCCGGCAATCGCTCATCCCAATCTATTTGGACCCCGTCTCTAATTATGCAGAGTGCTACAGGGGCATCATCGTCTCCATCTGCATATTTCATAAGATGGTCATACTCTTTCATTTTCAATCTAACGTTCTACCTAACCGGCGCCCCTGAGGCCGCAACGACGGCTGGAAGAACTGTCAAGCTCGCCGCCCGCACAGCGGCGGAGCGAAGCGCAGCGTCCGGTTGAGGTGATTGTTATGTGGTTGAATGTACTGCCGACAGCAATTGTGGCAATAAACCTGACGCGGGCTTTGTTGAACAAAACGATAAATCTCCTTTTTTCTTCTGTACTTGCTACGAAGCGCAAGGAACGAAACTGCCTTGCCTGGACGGTCTTTCACGCCTTGCCAAGCATTGCCCCACAATGCCGGCACCTGTTCGATTAGACCACGTTACACAGGGTTTTTCCATGCCAAGTTGCTGGGCCAGCCGCCTTGGTAGTTGTGGCCGCAGGGCCGATGTAAAACGCTGTTTTGTGCCACTGTGATAGTAGGCTGAGCGATAACGCCGCCAGAACGACGGCACCCTAAAAGCCTAAACCGTGCGCAAAACTCATGCACACAACCGCCAGCACTCTTTGCCACGAGGCCAAACCACATAACATTGTTATTGGATGGAAAAATTCCACCTATACACCCCAATCCGCTGTATAGACAGAAACATTCACGATATCCCGTTATTGTCGATATAGACGGAAACTTTCCGCCCATTCCGCGTGTTTACTGAAAAGCTGCCGCCTAGATACCGAAAGTAGGGAGGTTGGACCGAACTTCCCTGCTCAGACATCTTCCATCACAACTGATTGATATTGCAAATGTATCAGGTCCTTCCGCAAATTTCCATACTGAAGCTATGCTTTTGCCCTTCTGGCAATTCAGATCAGCAATGCCTGTTCAGCCTGATCATCCATACAGTTGGGTTTCGTCGATCGAGATCATCCCTCCCGGCAGATGCGTCCATGCTTGGGCCATTGGCTGCAAAGCGCAGTCGGCCTCACCCAAGCATTGACCCCCATCACTTCAGCTCCATCCCAAAACAGGCGTATAGTATTCATATACCCATGTCATCCATTGGGGTAGAGAATATGGAAGATACGCTCAAGCGTCTGCTGGACGCGGAGATGAAGGCCGAGGCCCTGGTCACTCAGGCGGTGGAGGAGCGCGAGGCCATTCACCGTCAGGCCCTGGATGAGGCGCGGCTGGCGGAGCAGCGCTTCGAAGCACGCATTCCCGAGATACGCGCTTCCTTCATGGACAAGGCCCGGCAGCGGGTGGAGCAGAGCATCGCCGAGATGCGCCTGCGTCACGAAGAGCGCAGCCACGCCCTGCAGGCCATGGCGGACGAGTCCCGCGAGGACGCCATCCAGGCGGCCTTGCGCATGGTCACGGACCCGGACGCATGAGCCGCCGCGTGGCAGACCAGGCCTACCTGGACACCCGGGTGTCCCTACTGGTGGGGCAGCTGCTGCACCGCCCCCAGCGCAGCCGGCTTCTGGAACAGCCTTATGCGGACCTGGCCCCCCTGCTGCGCAAGGCCGGGCTGGCGTCCCTGGCCCATGAACTGCCTGCCAGTCCCGGGGAGCTGGAGCAGGTGCTGGCCAGCCGGCTCATCGATGAGGCGGTACTGCTCATGCGCGCCATGAACGCCGCCCAGCGTCGCTTCATTCGTCACTGGATGCGCCGCCTGGAGCTGATCAATCTCAAGTTCCTGCTGCGCACCCGTTTTGCCCGGAAACAACAGCCTCCCGATCTGCTGGATCTCGGCCCCCTGGCCAGCCTGCCCCTGCAGACCCTGCTGAGCACGGACAGCGTGGAGGAATTTCTGCGCCAGCTCGCCACCACGGAATACGGGCAGCTGGCCGGCCCGGCGCGCAAGGCTTACGAGGAGCAGCGCGCCCTGTTCGACGTGGAGGCCACCCTGGACGCCCGTTACTACAGCCAGCTCGCCCACCTGGCCACCAGCCTGGAGGGCGCGCACCGGGAACAGGTGGAAAGCCTGCTCAGGGTCTGGCTGGACCAGGTGAACCTGGTGTCCCTGCTGCGCTTCCGCCTGGTGTATGGCCTGTCTGCGCCCCACAGCTATTTTCTGCTCGCGCCCGGCGGCCGCCGCCTGCCCCTGGAGCTGCTGCAGGCCCTGGCCCAGCTGGACAGCCTGGCGGAGGTCATCCAGCGCCTGCCCCCTGTCGTTGCCGACGCTCTCACGCCGGACAGCAGCATCGAGGACGTGGAGCTGCAGATGCAGCACCTCACCCGGGTGCAGGCGCGCAAGGTGCTGGACCAGGCCCGCTTCAACATGGCCCGGGCCTTTGCCTATCTGTATCTGCGGGAGCAGCAGGTCCAGCTCATCCACACGGTGCTCAAGGGCCACATGCTGGGCTTCGCCCCCGATCTCATCCGCTTCTGCGGTGATCCCCTGGCGGCCATCCGGGAGGGTGCCTGATGTTCCGCCCCCTGCCCATGCACCGGGTCAGCATCGCCCTGCTGCAGGATGATCTCACTCAGGCCGGCCTGTTGCTGGCACGCTTCGGCCGCTTCGCCCCGTGCCAAGAGGCGGACGGGGACGAGCGTCTGCCGGAGCTGCCAGGGGAAGACTACCGCGCCGCCTTCTTCTCCGCCCGGAGCTATCTGCAGAAGATCACGGATTTTCTCGGCCTGCACCCGGCGCCACAGACAGGCATTCCCGACCGGGCTCCTTCCCTGGATGAATTGCAAAACCTGGAGCAGGGCCTGCGCGAAACCTGGCGCCAATGCTCCGCCTGCGCCGAATCCGCCCGTCACTATGGTGACGAGCTGCGTGAAGTGCGGCACCTGCAGGATCTGCTGACCAGCTACCGCCACCTGGACCTGGACCTTGGCATGCTGCGCCGCCGCCTGCGCTTTTTGCATTTGCAGACAGGCACCATTCCCCAGGAGAACCGCAACCGCCTGCGCCAGGCCATCGCCATGATCGGCTACAGCCTCACGGAGGTGTCCCGCCGGGAAGGCAAGCTGCACATCATCATCGCCGGGCTGGAAGAGCGGGCGGACAAGCTGCAGACCGTCCTCAAGGCGGCGGATTTCCACCCCCTGGAGCTGCCGGAGGCCTTTGCCGATCACCCGGACAAGGTGGCCGGACAACTGGCCCGGCGGGAGCAGCAGATTCTCCAGGAGCAGCGCCATCTGCAAAAGGACATCGAGCAGCGGGCCAGGGAGGAAAGCCCGCGCCTGGACCAGGCCGCCGCCACCCTCATGGCCGCCTCCGGCTTTGCCCAGTTTGGCAATGCCCTGCAGGGCCGCGGCGGCCTGGCGCGCATCGACGGCTGGGTTCCGGCGAACCAGGTTCAGGCCCTGAAGACGGCGCTGGAAAAGGGCCTGGACGGCCCCCTGGTCCTGGAGCACCGTCCGCCCCTGCCGGAAGAACGGCGGCTGGCGCCCTCGGCCATCGAGCATCCTCCCTGGCTGCAGCCTTTCGCCCGCCTGGTGAAGAACTTCGGTACCCCGCGCTATACGGAGATCGACCCCACCTGGTTCTTTGCCCTGAGTTTCCTGGCCATGTTCGGCATGATGTTCGGCGACCTGGGCCACGGAGCGCTGATCTTTCTCGCGCCCCTGTTGCTGCGCCGCAGGCTGGAACCCTTCGCGCCCGTTATCATGGGCGCAGGTATCTCATCCATGATCTTCGGCCTGCTCTACGGCAGCGTCTTCGGTTACGAGCACCTGATCCCGGCCCTGTGGATACCGCCCCTGAGCAACCCCGTGCTCATGCTGCAGGTGGCTTTTCTCTGGGGCGTGGGCTTCATCACCCTGGCCAGTCTGCTGACCATACGCAACAATCTGGCGGAAGGCCGTCTCGGCCCCGCCCTGCTGGACAGCCAGGGCCTGGCCGGGCTGGGCCTGTACCTGGGACTGCTCGCCGCCGGAGCCTTCTGGCTGCAGCAGGGCCATGTACCACGGGGAGTGACGGCAGTGCTGGCCGTCTCCCTGGCCCTGATTCTCATGTACAAGTGGCACAGCCACCGGGCGCCTCTGGGCGAACGCCTGCTGGTGGTGCTCGTCGAGGGTTTCGAGACTTTCATGAACTATATTTCCAATACCCTGTCCTTCCTGCGCGTGGCGGCCTTCGGCCTCAACCACGTAGCCCTGGCCATTGCCGTGTTTGCCCTGGCCAGCATGATGGACAGCGCGGGACACTGGATCACCGTGGTGCTTGGCAACCTGTTCATCCTGCTGCTGGAAGGTGCTATCGTGGTGATACAGGTGCTGCGCCTGGAATACTACGAGGGCTTTTCCCGTTTCTTCCGCGGCGACGGTCGTGCCTACCGCCCCATGCGCCTGTCCGTGGACACCTTGTATGAATAGGAGAACGTCATGTACTGGATGATCGTATTGTTGAGCCTGAGCCTGCTGGCCCTCATCGGCACCGGCATCTACCTGGAAATCCATCCCCCGGCGAAACAGCCCCACATCCAGCGCAAGTGGAAATCCGTGGTGGCGGTGAACCTGCTGGTGTTCGTGGGCGCCCAGGTGGGTCTGCTGGTGCTGGGCATGCAGGACGCCATGGCAGAAACCGCAGCCAGCGCCGCAGGGGGGGAGATCAGCGTGGGCCTGGGCCTGTCCCTCATCGGCATCGGCATCCCCACGGCCATGGCCACCGTAGGCGCGGGTATTGCCGTGGGGCCCGTGGGCGCTGCCTCCCTGGCGGTGATCTCGGAGAAACCGGAGTTGTTCGGCCGCACCCTCATCTACCTGGGCCTGGCCGAGGGCATCGCCATCTACGGCCTGGTGGTGACCATACTCATGATGGGCAAGATCGGCTGACATGGATACCCCGGAACCTGTCGGGCACACCCGCTTGATCATGATGGGCGAAGCCGCCCTGTGCAACGGCTTCTCTCTCATCGGCTTCGAAACCTGGCCGGACGCCTCGCCGGACGATCTGGAGGCCCTGCTGGAGAAGCTGCAGGACGACGGCGCGACTGCCCTGGTGTTCCTCGACCCCAGGCTGGCGCGCTGCGACTGCAAGGCCCTGGAGCGCCTGCAACACCATGGCGGCGGCATCCTGGTGACGGAGATCCCGCCCCTGAACGCCCCGGGTAGCTACCGCCCCCAGGTGGAGGAACTGGTGATCAGCGTACTGGGCAAGGGAGCATTGGAACAAGATGGCTGAAGAACAGCTGGTCAGCGACCTGGAACAGGCCCTGCTGGAGCGGGCGGAAAAGCTCGCCCAGGAATACCGCGACCGCGCCCGGCGCGCCCGCCAGCACATCCTGGAAGACGCCCAGGAGCGCCTGCACATCCGTGAACAGAACGAGGTGCTGGCCGCCCAGGCCGAGGCCGAGCGCTACTACCGGCGCCAGGTCCAGGCCAGCGAGCTGCGCCTCAAGAGCGACCTGGACAAACTGCGCTGGCGCCTCATCCAGTCGGTCCTCCAGGCGCTGCCCCAGCGCCTGCAGTCCTTCAGGCAGGATCCGGACAGCTACTGGCCCTTCATGAAGGCCCTGCTCGAGGGTTCGGTGGCGGCCATGGAAGGCGACGACCTGGTGGTGGAGGTGAATGCCGAAGACCGGCAATACCTGCAGGCCAACTGGGAGGATTTCATCTCGGGCCTGGATGCCGACAGGAACATCCGCCTGGCCGACACCCCCTGCCACTGCAGCGGTGGTCTGCTGCTGCGCGACGCCGCCAACCGCGTCCGCATCGACAACAGCTTCGAAGGCCGCCTGGAGCGCCTCGACGACAAACTGCTGCAGGTCATCACCGAGCGCCTGTTCGCCGCGGAAATCAGCCAGCGGGGCATGACGTCATGAAGAACGGACGAATCATCGAGGTCAACGGCCCCCTGGTGCAGGCGCGCCTGCCGGGCATCGCCAACGGGGAGCAGCTGCGCGTGGGCGAACTGGGCCTCACCGGCGAGGTCATCGGCCTGGACGGCGAACGCGCCCTGATACAGGTGTATGAGTCCACGGAGATGCTGCGTCCCGGTGAGGAAGTCGTCCCCCTGGGCCACCCCCTGTCCGCCGAGCTGGGCCCCGGCCTTCTTGGGGGCATCTTCGACGGGGTGCAGCGGCCCCTGCGCGCCATCATGGAAACCGCGGGAGAGCACATTCCCCGGGGCCTGGCGCTGCCCGCCCTGGACAGGGAAAAGCGCTGGGACTTCACCCCGGAAACCAGCCTCAGAGCCGGCCAGGAAATCCGCGGCGGCATGGTGCTGGGCCGGGTACAGGAAACCCAGGCCGTGGAACACCGCATCCTGGTGCCGCCGGGCATCAAGGGCGAACTCATGGAACTGGCCGGCGCCGGCAGCTACACCCTGGAACAGCCCATCGCCCGGGTGCGCACACCGCTGAAGGGCATACAGGAGCTGAGCATGCTGCAGCGCTGGCCCGTGCGCCAGCCCAGGCCCTATGCCAGGCGCGACGACGGCATCGCCCCCCTGCTCACCGGCCAGCGCATCCTGGACACCTTCTTCCCCCTGCTCAAGGGCGGCAAGGGCGCCATTCCCGGCCCTTTCGGCGCGGGCAAGACCATGCTGCAGCAGCAGATCGCCCGCTGGACCAACGCGGACATCGTCATCTATGTGGGCTGCGGCGAGCGCGGCAACGAGCTGGTGGACATTCTCGAATCCTTCCCCGAACTCACTGACCCCTACAGCGGCCGCTCCCTCATGGAACGCACCCTGCTGGTAGCCAACACCTCCAACATGCCCGTGGTGGCACGGGAGGCATCCATCTATCTGGGGGTGACCCTGGCGGAGTACTACCGTGACCAGGGCCATGACGTGGTGATGCTGGCGGACTCCACCAGCCGCTGGGCCGAGGCCCTGCGTGAAGTGGCGGGACGCCTGGGACAGATGCCCGTGGAGGAAGGTTATCCCGCCTATCTGGCCTCGCGCCTGGCGGCCTTCTATGAACGGGCCGGGCGCGTGGACACCCTGGGCGGCGACAGCGGCTCCGTGACCCTCATCGGCGCCGTGTCACCACCGGGGGGCGACTTCTCCGAGCCTGTCACCAACCACACCAAGGACATCATCCAGACCTTCTGGGCCCTGTCCAAGT
>JALVNE010000031.1 GCA_027026755.1 Sedimenticola sp.
TGCCACCTTGCTGGCCCTGCCCCTGGGTTTGTTCGGTGCCGGACTCATGCTCTGGTCGCCGGATATTCTCGAAACCGGCCTGAGCTGGGGCGACATGGCGGCCATGACGGCGGGCATGGCATTCGCCTTGGCCAACGTCATCACCCGCGCCCTGCATCACCTGGGTACCCGCCAGAAGACCCTGGTTTCCTGGGCGGGGGTGGTTGTGGTTTCCCTGCTGTTGCTGGCGCTCCAGGGAGGAGATATTCCCCGGGTTTCCGTCCTGGTCTGGGGCGCCAATCTGTTCCTTGGCGTGGGCGGCTTTCTGCTGACCACCCTGGCGGTGATCTACGGCGTGTCCCACATGCCGGTGCAGCGTTCCTCGGTGATTCTGCTGCTGGAGATCCTGGTGGGGGCCTTGAGCGCCTGGCTGCTGGCGGGGGAAGGCATGAACCTGCGGGAGGGGCTGGGGGGATTATTGATTATAATCGCGGGCCTGGTTGCCATCTTTCAGGGAGAAAACCAATGAACCGGCCTCTGGCCATTCATCATGTGAGCATGATCATTGCCGACAGTCAGCGGGCAAGGCGTTTCTATGAAGGCGTGCTGGGCCTGGACCTGGCGGAACGTCCCGACCTGGGTTTCCCGGGCCTGTGGCTGACCATCGGCCATCAGCAGATCCACCTGCTGGAACTGCCCAATCCGGATCCGGTGGAAGGCCGTCCCGAGCATGCTGGACGGGACAGGCATCTGGCCATGACCATCGGCAGCCTGGACGCCCTTGCGGCACGACTGGAGGAGCAGGGCATCTCCTTTACCCGAAGCAGATCCGGAAGAAAGGCCCTGTTTTGCCGCGATCCTGACGGGAACGGGCTGGAATTCATCGAGGGATGAACGTCAAGTGAAAAGCTTACTGAAATGGGGAGGCGGCCTGGCGCTGGTGGCTGTTCTGGTTGCTGTGGCGCTGACCGTCCAGGCCATCTATTTCCGGCCTCTCAGTATCCGAATCTTCTACGAAAAACTGTTTATCCAGCGCGTCCTGGAAGATCCGGAGCTGTTGACCGAACTGGGGCTCCTGGAGCAGTTCGGCATTCACGGGCACAACGCCAGGCTCACGGATGCCTCCCCCGAACACACGGAATGCGCCGCGCGTCGGCTGACAAGGGAACTCGAGCAGCTCCATGCCTATGACAGGTCATCCCTGACAGGGCAGGCGGCCCTTTCCTATGACGTGCTGGACTATTATCTTCAGACCGAGAAAGCCGGGCTGCCGTTCCGATACCACGATTATCCCGTGAATCAGATGTTCGGTGTGCAAAGCCAGCTTCCCACCATGATGACGACTTCCCAGCCTCTCAGGTCCGTCAGCGATGCCGAGGATTACATCAGCCGCCTGCACGGGTTTGGCCGCAAGTTCGACCAGTTGCTGCGCAGTCTCGAACTCAGGGAGCGGAAAGGCATACTGCCGCCCAGGTTCGTGGTGGAGAAGGTATTGGCGGAGATGAGGAATTTCATCGCCATGCCGCCACGGGAGCATCTGTTGTACAACAGTTTTGTCGAGCGGATGGGGAAGACAGGCGCCGATGAAGCTGTGTTTGCTTCTCTGAAGGAACAGGTTGAGGCTGAAATCCGGGATACTGTCTATCCTGCCTACCGCCGCCTCATTGCCTATTTCATGCACTTGAACAGCCTGCCTCTGGAGAACAACGGCGTCTGGGCTCTTCCCGACGGCAAGGCTTTTTATGAGTGGAAAGTCCGGGAGAACACCACCACGGAGATGAGCGCCGAGGAAATCCATCTCCTAGGGCTATCGGAAGTGGCCAGGATCGAAGCTGAGATGGACAGGCTGCTGGCCAGCCAGGGATACGACCAGGGCAGCGTGGGTGAACGCATGCGCAGGCTGTCCAAAGAGGCCCGCTTTCTCTATCCCGATACGGATGAGGGGCGGCGGCAGGTTCTGCAAGACTATCAGCGCATCATCGACGAGATCGACGCCAGGCTGGATGATGTCTTCAATCTCCGGCCCGACTCCGGGGTGGTGGTGAAACGTATTCCCCGCTTCAAGGAGAAGACCTCCGCGGGCGCCTATTACAATGCGCCGCCCATGGATGGCAGCCGACCGGGCACTTTCTATGCGAATCTTTACGACATGTCCGCCGTGCGCAAATGGGGTATGCGCACCTTGGCATACCATGAAGCCATTCCCGGTCATCATTTCCAGATCAGCATTGCCCATGAGCTGAAGGGGCTGCCGACCTTTCGCAAGATCCTGCCTTTTACCGCCTATGTGGAAGGCTGGGCCCTGTATGCCGAACGCCTGGCCAAAGAGATCGGCATGCTGGAGGACCCCTTCGACGACCTGGGCCGCCTGCAGGCGGAAATGTTCCGAGCCGTGCGTCTGGTGGTGGATACGGGGCTGCACGCCAAGCGCTGGACCCGTGAGCAGGCCATCACCTACATGAGGGACAAGACCGGCATGCCGGACACCGACATCGTGGCGGAGGTGGAGCGCTATCTGGTGATGCCCGGACAGGCCCTGGCCTACAAGATTGGCATGCTCAAGATCCTGGAACTGAGGGAGAAGGCCCGCCAGGCCCTGGGACCGCGTTTCGACATCCGCGATTTCCATGATGTCATTCTCGGCAATGGCGCGCTTCCCCTGCCATTGCTGGAGCGGCAGGTGGAGGCATACATCGCCCGCAAATCAGTTTGACGGGCTGGAGGCCTTTTCGGCCTGATCCGGGGACTCCTGGAAATAGTAATCGTATTTCCTGTGCAGATCGTTGGTGAACTTCCAGGCCTCGCTGTAAGACAGGCCGTTGTTCTTTGGCAGGATCACCTTGACATATAGGCCGTTGGGCTGCTGCCGTTTCAGATTGGCAAGAATCCTGTCGAGCTGGCGGCGTGACACTGCCTTGAATTCACCCTGGCCCGCGTCACGCCATTCGATATGACGTTTGCCGTTCTTCTTGAAATAGCGGACTTCCACCAGGTGACGCCCCCTGGCCGAGCGGGCAGGGCGGATCAGCTTGTCATAGCGTACTTTGAGATTGTCATACTCGTCGGCCAGCACCAGGTATTTTTCCTCCACATCCTGGCGTTGAGCCCGAGCCTGGGCCAGTGCCTGGTCCTGGTTTTCCACCTTGGCCTTGAGCATGACGATCTGCAGGCTCTGACGGTTCAGCTGCTTCTTGAGATCATCGTATTGCCGTTGTGTATCCGCCAGTTCCCGGCGGGACAGGGTTTCCCTGTTTCTGGCCTCGGCGGCGGCTTTCTCGGCAGTTTGCTTGTCCCGCATGAGCTGCGCCGCCTGCTGGGTAAGATCGTCGCGCTCTTTAAGCAACGCTTCCAGGCGGGTGTCACGATCGGCAATGGCGCGGGCGCGTATGCTGTTCTGTTCCTGCAGGCGCATGACCTGAAGTTGCAGTTCATTGATGCGCGTGTCGGCGGCATCCAGCTGCTCCAGGGCCGTATCCAGCTGGGCGGCCAGGCTTTCCTTCTCCTCCCCGGTGGAGCGGGCCAGTTCCATGGCCTGCCGCTCGGCTTCCACGGTAGCGCGGATCTCCTTCACCAGTTCCATGTTGCGCAGCAGAACGACGACCATGGAAATGAGGAAGATCATCATGATCACCGTCATCACGTCGGTGAACGAAGGCCAGAAGCTCTCGTTCTCCTGGTTGTCCCTGCGGTTCAGGCGCAGGTCGATGAAGCCGCCGCTTTCCTTCATTCTTCGTCTTCCGGCAGGCGGAAGCCCTGGCGCAGCAGCTTGATCACTGTGTTCATATGCTGTTGCTCCTGCTCTGCCCGCTGCTGGAATTCATCCACGGCGTCCAGCAGCCGTGTTTCCGTCTCGGCCACCACTGTCTGGGATTCCTGTATCTGTTTCACCAGGGATTGCAGGGAACGCACCAGTCCGGTGAACTCGTACAGGGTAGTGTCCTGTTCCACCACGAACAGAGGCGCCAGGTAGGTGGTGGTCACCTGTTCCACGGCGCTGAGCAGGTTGGTCTGGGCGTCCGTGAGCTTGAGATAGAAATAACCAAAGAACAGGTAGCATATGATGGCGGTGATGGTGGTAGAAAGCGCGGTGGACATGCCATGGATGACCAGCCCCATGCCTTCCACGTCCACGGCGTTTTCCAGCAGGTCCGAGGCGCCAAGCAAGGCCAGTGACAGGGAGACGATGGTGCCGAAAACGCCTGTGAGTATGAGCACGTTGCCAACATATTTGGGAAAGCTGGTGCGGGTGCTTTCGCTGGCGAGGAGGGTGGCGGCCATGGCGCCCTGGTTGATGGGCGTGCTGCTTTCATAAAGACGCTCCATGGCCAGATACCGGCGGGCAATGATGCTCCGCGGTGATACCTTGTCCAGGGGGTTATCGATTTCCGCTTCCTGGTTGTGAATGAAGCGGGCCGTGGCCTGTTCCTCGCGGCTGTAGGACAGGAAGATGAAAATCATGCGCAGCAGCCCGAGGGCAAAAACGACGACGATGGCGCCATTGATGATCCAGCCTGTTGCCGTGAGCTGGTCACGGAAGTAGATCTTGGCGATGAGATCGAACTTCCATGCCGCCATCCCGGCAATGAGCGTAGCGACCAGAAGCATGAGCAACAGGGTATTTCGGCTGAAATGTCTGCGGAATGTAACGATCTGCAACGGGATGCCCCTCCGGATGCGAATGTGACGGCTACCTGAATCCGTGAGCCAGGAAGCAAAGTAGCGTCCTGCCGCATTCACGGACTCGGATTCAGCCTCACATGATCCCTCATTGCTCGGGCTTGTTCAATGGAGGATGTGGAACAATGCATTTCATTCTGCGGGCCAAGCCCATGAACTTCAGCCTGGAGAGGATTGCCAGCCGCCTGGAAATAGGTGCAGTCTCCCAGCATGGGCGGGAATTCGCCCATTGCAGCCCGGAAGACATCCCTGAGCAGCCCAGGCGGGGTGATGAGCTGATGCTGCTGGTGAATCTGCACTGTGGGGCGGAGGATGGCTGTCCCATTGTCGATTGCCTAAACACTTTTCCAGTATTGGGCTAGACTTCGTAAATGAATCAATCTTGCTATCGAGGAGTTGTCAGCATGAGAAATGGCATGACTGCGTCCCGCAATTCAATTTCATGGAAATCTGTAAGTCATGCGCTGGCGCTCTTGTACCTATCCGTTGGCAGTTTCTCGATGGCTGCAGCCCAGGTGCCAGACACCCTGCCTCTCGATCCCGGCAACAGGGGGGCGGTGTCTGCAGGAATTCAGATTACTCCCCGGTTCTCAGACGTCCCTGACAACCACTGGGCGTATTCTTACATAAAGGCCATGGTCGCCTATGGAATTACCAGTGGTTGTGGTGGAGATCGTTACTGTCCGGATGCCATGACCACCCGGGCGCAGATGGCGGTATTCCTGGAACGGGGCATGCACGGCGATAGTTTTACTCCCCCACCTGCCGGCGGCACGCTGTTTACCGATGTCCCAGCCAGTTACTGGGCGTCTGCGTGGATAGAGCAGTTGGTTGCCGATGGCGTGAGTCGGGGTTGTAGTGCGACAGAATATTGCCCGGACAGCGAGGTAAATCGCGCCCAGATGGCGGTCTTTCTGCTGCGGGCCAAACATGGTCGGAACTATGTTCCGCCGCCAGCGACTGGCACGGTGTTTGACGACGTACCTGCCACTCGCTGGGCGGCTGCCTGGATAGAGCAACTGGCTTCAGAGGGCATAACCAGTGGCTGCGACGCCAGCAACTATTGCCCGGATGCGTCTCTGACGCGTGCGCAGATGGCTGTTTTCATCGTCAGGACGTTTGGACTCCATATATTCGTCCTCAACGACACCGGCATCACCTGGGGTGCGGATTATCCCGATGGCAAGAACAGCAGCTGCACCAGCAACATCGCTGCGCCTCAGGATTGCAACCAGGGCCGCGACGCTACCCACAACGATGATTCCGACGGCCATGCCGGGTTCAGTTTCACCAAGCTCGATGCCAATGGTGCCCCCCTGTCAGCCGGCGCCAACAGCTGGTCTTGCGTGAAAGACAATGTCACTGGATTGATCTGGGAAGTGAAGACCGACGATGGTGGTCTGCACGACAAGGACGACAGCTACAACTGGTACAACACCGATTCTGCCACCAATGGCGGCGCCACTGGCAGTGCTGATGATGATGGCGATATCTGCTACGGCTATAACAGTAGTGACCCTGACAGCTACTGCAACACCCAGGCCTATGTGGCGCGGGTCAACCAGGCGGGTTGGTGTGGCTACCATGACTGGCGCATGCCGAGCAGAAAGGAACTGCGATCCCTGGTGGATTATTCCCTGTCTGACCCCGGCCCATCAATAGATACGGATTTTTTCCCCAACCAGGTGAGCCTGGGTGTCTGGTCCGCCACTCCGGTAGCGTTCGATTCGAACTTTGCATGGAAGCTCGATTTCAGTGAGGGTGACAGCTACAGGAGCGACCGGAACGACAATCTGCCGGTTCGCTTGGTGCGTGGCGGAGAGTGACATGCAGGGTTGGCGTTGTGGGACTGCCGGTTTTGATTCAATAGATGTGATGGCAGCAGCGCAGCAGGTGACCCATGCCCGTTTATTCACCCGGTTGGCAGTTGCCATGGCAGGCCAGCCAACCAACTGAGGAAGCGTAAAATGAACAGAATCTGCTTTGCCCTGCGTGCTATGGCCCTGTTGTCCACGACTCTGGTCATGGCGGTCTTTGGCAGCGCCCGGGCACAAAGCTGCAATCCCAATATCCCCCTGTCCACGCCAGACCGTGAGTTCGTGGATCATGGTGACGGCACCGTCACGCACAGGAAGACCGGCCTGATGTGGAGCAAATGCTTGCTGGGGCAAAGCGGCAGTGATTGCAGTATTGGCAGCAGCACCCGCACCCGTTACACCTGGAAAGAGGCGCTAGAGGCAGCAGATACTTCCACCATTGCCGGCTACAGCGACTGGCGCCTGCCCAATATCAAGGAACTGGAATCCATCGTGGAAGATGCCTGTTACGGCCCTAGCATCAATCTCAGTATCTTTCCCAATACCCCAAGCTCGGATGTCTGGTCCTCCAGTCCGCGAGCTACCCATCTGCAGTATGCCTGGGTTCTCTATTTCTACTATGGGTACGACCTTGGGTATGCCCGGCGCCTCGGCAGTCAGGTTCGTCTGGTGCGTGACGGACAGTGAAGAAATCAACCCGGCAACCTCAAGGGTCGGAGTCAAATCAGGGTGATGTCGAGTAAGCCCAACCGCTCAGGATGATTTGACTCCGACCCCTGAGGTTATCCCTGAAGTTCACCCGGCAATCAGATATATCGCCCTCAGCCGCTCTGACTGCGCTGCTTTGATGACGGCTTGACCTGGAGCCGGCTCCAGGGTCTAGACTGCTTCCTACAGAGAACATCAGCCACCCAGGAGGCAGAACATGAGCATACGGGTAGAGGTCTTTTCAGCACCCGGCTGCGGAAAATGCGGCAGAGCGAAACAGGTACTCAGGCGCATTGCCGAAGAGTGGGAGGCCGGCGCCATCCAGTGGAGGGAAGTGGATATCCTGGAAGAGCTGGACTATGCCGTTGCGCTGGGCGTGCTGTCCACACCGGCCATTGCCGTGGACGGTGTGTTGCTGTTCACCTCACTGCCGTCAGAGAAGAAGCTGCGTCAGGCTCTGCAACAGGCGCTCGCGGGAGGGGAGGCATGATTACTGTCCTGGTCGTTGGCGCATTGCTGCTGGGGCTGCTGGCCTTTTTCGAACCCTGCGCCATCGCCACCCATACCCTGTTTTCCGCGCGGCTGCATCGTCAGCCGGCTCCCAGCTGTTGCCGCAGCCTGGCCTTCGTCTGGATCGCTCGCAGCCTGCTGCTCATGGGGCTGATGCTGCTGGCGGTGCGGCTCATTCCGCCGCCCCGGTGGCAGCCCTGGCTGCCCGGCGCGGCCCTCGTGCTCATGGCGGCCCTCTATGTGCTGTCCCGGTATGCCTACATCCCCGTTCCCCACCTGGAATTCTTCCGCCTGCTTCCCGGAGGCAGTCGCTTGCCCGAAGCCCTGCGTCTGGGACTGACCCTGCCGGCCTGCACCCTGCCACTGGTCCTGGTGGTCGGCGGGTTGGTGGTCAGCCTCGGGTCCGTGGAACTGGCCCTGCTGGCGGGGCTGCTGTTCGCCACCATGTTCACCCTGCCCATGCTGTTCGCCGCTGCGCGGGGCGTGGATGAAAGACAGCGTCATGTCTTTGGTTTCTTTGCCAATAACGCGCCCTGGCTGACGGCCCTGCTTCTTCTGGGAGGCGCCGCCTGGCTGCTGATCCCGGCCGATTTCAGCGTGGACAGCCTGGAGAACGGTCTCAAACAGGCCAGTATCGCCGGATTGGGGCTGGCCTTCCTCGCGGGCTTCCTGTTCAGCTTCAATCCCGTGTCTTTCGCCTCCATTCCCGTGGTGCTGGCCTATGTGACCCGGGCCGGGGAAAAACGCCGCGCCCTGCTCATGGGCGGGGCATTCGTGGCCGGCATGCTGCTCACCCATGTGGTGCTTGGCGTGGCCATGGCTCTGGGCGGCGAATGGGTGAAGGATGTCATGGGCAGGGGCTGGGGGCTGCTGCTGGGGCCCGTGCTGATAGTGCTGGGCGTGATATGGGCGGGCTGGTGGACGCCGCGCCTGCCCTGGCTGTCCATGCGGGTGCGAAAGGTGAGCGGCACCTGGGGCGCCTTCCTGCTGGCCATTCCCTTTTCCATTGCCATCTGTCCCTTCTGCACGCCGGCCCTGCTGGTCACCCTGACCGCCAGCGCCGCCATCGGTTCAGCGAGCTATGGTGGCCTGCTGTTGCTGGCCTTCGCCCTGGGGCGTAGCATACCTGTCATGCTCGGGGCCTGGAGCATGGGCTGGCTGGAGTCCATGCGGGTCGTTTCCCGGCACCAGCGCAAGCTGGAGCTTGTCGCCGGCATCATCCTGATTGTCACGGGACTCTATCTGCTCAATGAGTACTTTCTCATCATCGAATATTGACCGACCCTTGCGCATCGGGGAGGCGGCCCGCGTCACAGGCCTCAGCGTGGATACCCTGCGCTACTATGAAAAACTCGGCCTGCTCAGACCGGGGCGCACGCACAGTGGCGTGCGCTTTTATGGGGAAAGGGAGCTGTCGGTGCTGCGTTTCATCCGGCGGGCCAAGGCCATGAATTTCAGCCTGGAGGAAATCGCCCGGCTGCTGGAAATGCGCGCCAACCCCCGGCATGCCCGGGACGAAGTGCGGGAGCTGACACATCACAAGCTCAAGGCCATCAGCGCCCAGATCGAGGAACTGGGCCTGCTGAAAAATGAGCTGACCTTGCTGCTGAACCTGTGCCGGGGGGCGGAAGACGGCTGTCCCATCATCGAAAGTCTTGAGGCTGTTGCGACGGGGTCGGAGTCGAATCAGGATGATGTCGAGTAAGTCCACCCGCTCAGGATGATTTGAGTCCGACCCCTTTAACCCGCAACCACAAGGGCCGCATAGCCATGATCAGCAGCAGTACGCCACTGGCG
Source organism: Sedimenticola sp. (assembly GCA_027026755.1). Taxonomy (GTDB): domain Bacteria; phylum Pseudomonadota; class Gammaproteobacteria; order Chromatiales; family Chromatiaceae; genus Thiolapillus. Next base: position 9,489 of record JALVNE010000031.1, read on the forward strand.
GCCGCCAGCCACAGAGGCAGCACTGCACCGCTGTTTTTCAGTTCCGCCACCACGTCGATGTCCAGGACATTTGCCAGGATGTCGGTGATGATACCCAGGCCTATGCTGGCCAGGCTGATGCCCAGCAGGTAGACCATGGTGGCAGCCCGCCCCATTTCCTTGTGTATGACGCCGATGGTGGCGATATTGGTGGCGGGGCCGGCCAGGAGAAACACCAGCACGGTGCCCGGCGAGATGCCGGCCAGCAGCAGCCCTGCTGCTACAGGCGTGGAAGCCGTGGCGCAGACATAGACCGGAACGCCAGCCAGCAGCATGAGCAGTTTGGCGTCCAGGCCGCTGCCCCATTCGGCCATGGCCAGGGGCGGTACCAGGGTGGCGACCAGAGCGGCCAGCAACAGGCCAATGGCCAGCCAGCTCACCAGATCGTCCAGAATATCGGTGAAGGCATAGGTGATGCCTTGCCAGGTTTTGCCAAGAAAACCCGGCTGCGCCGCTTCTTCCGCCTGAGTGCAGCTGCCGCTGCTGCAGCAGCTTCCCGCAGCGGCTTCGCCCAGGGGCAGGGAGGGAAGGGACGATTCCCTGATGAACAGGGCCATGAATCCCGTAAACACTGCGCTGATGATGGCGGCCAGGGGCCGTATCACGGCCATGAAAGGACCGAGGAGGGCGTAGGAGAGGGCCACGGAATCCGGTCCTGTCTCCGGCGTGGCGATGAGGAAGGACAGGGTGGTGCCGCGCGATGCCCCCGCCCGGCGCAGCCCCAGGGCGGCGGGCAGCACGCCGCAGGAACACAGGGGCAGAGGGGCGCCGATGAGGGCTGCCTTGACCACCGCCCAGAAGCTGTTGCCCCCCAGCCAGCGGTTCAGGCGCTCCGCGGGCAGCCAGGCCTTGATGAGCCCGGCGGCCACCAGGCCCAGCACCAGCCAGGGTGCGGCATCCAGATAGAGATCCAGCAGATTGCTAAAAAAAAGGCCAGTTGTTCCTTCCATCTTGCTTAGTCCTGACCCACTATCCATGCATCATAACTGTGGGTCGGACTTCAGTCCGACACACAACGGTGGATGTCGGACTGAAGTCCGACCTACAGGCGAGTGTCTTTTCATCACCTTGAATGGGGCCCGTCAAAGTGCGAACTATTACGCTTTTCATTGGCATTTGGTCACTCCCCGGGAGAACAGGGCGTAGAGCACCGGCAGCACGAACAGGGTAAGCAGGGTGCTGGAAGCCAGTCCGCCCACCACCACCGTGGCCAGGGGCCGCTGCACTTCGGAGCCCACGCCATGGGAGAGTAACATGGGAATCAGTCCCAGGGCAGCGATGGCCGCCGTCATGAGCACCGGCCGCAGGCGCGACAGGGCGCCATTGAACACGGCGGTTCTCATGTCCTCACCGGCTTCCAGGTTCTGGTTGATGGCGTTGACCATGACCACCCCGTTGAGCACCGCCACGCCAAACAGGGCGATGAAGCCGATGGAGCCCGGCACGGACAAATACTGCCCCGTGTAGTACAGGGCGGCGATGCCGCCAATGAGGGCCAGGGGCACGTTGAGCATGATGAGCAGGGCCTGGCCCACGGAGTGGAAGGCGAAGTACAGCAGCAGAAAGATCAGCCCCAGGGACAGGGGCACCACGATCATCAGGCGCTGCTGGGCGCGCTGCTGGTTCTCGAACTGGCCGCCGAATACCACGGAGTAACCGGCGGGCAGGTCGATTTCTTCGGCGATGCGCTGGCGCAGTTCCTTTACCAGGCCGCCCATGTCCCGGCCTTCCACGTTGGACTGTATGACCACCCGGCGCTGCACGTCGTCCCTGCGGATCTGCGGCGGGCCGGACTCGATGGCCACGTCCGCCACCTCGCCCAGGCGCACCCAGGCGCCGCCGGGAGCCTGCATGACCAGCTGGCGAATGCGCTCCACATCCTCCCGGTAGGCTTTGGCCAGACGCACATAGATGTCATAGCGCTCGTTGCCCTGGATGACCTGTCCGGCCTCGGTGCCGCCGATGCCGTCGGATACCAGGTCCATGACCTGGGACACGGGGATGCCGTAGCGTGCCAGCACGTCGCGCTTGGGGCGCACGGTGAGCTGGGCCTCGCCGGCGATCTGCTCCATCTCCACGGCCCGGGTGCCTTCCACCTTGCGCACCAGGGCCTCGATGGCCTTGCCCTTTTCCGCCAGCACGCCAAGGTCGGGGCCGAACAGCTTGATGGCCAGCTGCGCCTTCACCCCGGACAGCAGCTCGTCCACCCGGGTGGCAATGGGCTGGGAGAAGGTGAACAGCAGCCCGGGATGCACGGACAGGGCTTCCTCGAACTTTTGCTGCAGCTCGAAGCGGTTGCTGGCGGATGTCCATTCGGCCACGGGCTTGAGGCCCACATAGATTTCCACGTTGGAGACAGGCTCCGGGTCACCGCCCAGCTCCGCCCGGCCCACGCGGCTGGAGGCGTAAGTCACTTCCGGGAACTTCATCAGTTCCTGCTCCAGCTGCGCCGCCACTTTCAGGGATGTGTCCAGGCTGGCTGAGGGGGCCAGGGTGACGCGGATGTTGATGGTGCCTTCCTCCAGCTCGGGCACGAATTCCGTGCCCAGGCGCGGCAGCAGGAACATGGCGAAAGCGAACATGGCCAGGGCGCCCAGCACCACCAGCCAGCGGGCCTTCATGGCAAAGGCCAGGCTGCGCCGGTACAGCCATTCCAGGGGCAGGAATACGGGGCTGTCACGATGCTTCACCGCCTTGCGGAAGGAGAAGGTGGCCAGGGCGGGCATGACCACCAGGGCCACGACCAGGGAGGTGAGCATGGCCAGCACGATGGAAATGGCCATGGGCTGAAACAGCTTGCCTTCCACGCCTTCCAGGGCGAACAGGGGGGCGAATACCACGATGATGATGATTACCGCGTAGAACACCGGGCGGCCCACCTCCCGGGCGGCCTCCTGGATGCGCAGGGCGATGCCATGGCGGTCGTGCTCGGCATCGAAGGGGTGCGGGTCCCCCGGCGCCACCTCCCGGGCGATCTGCTCCCGGTGGCTGTCGTCCGGGCGGGTGAGATGCTTGAAGATATTTTCCATCATCACCACCGAGCCATCCACCATCATGCCGATGGCAATGGCCAGGCCGCCCAGGGACATGAGATTGGCGGACAGCCCCCAGTAGCTCATGGCAGTGAGTGCCAGGCCCACGGACAGGGGCACGGAAATGAGCACCAGCAGGGTGGCGCGGATGTTGAGCAGAAACAGCAGCAGCACCACCACGATGAGCACGAAGGCTTCCATCAGCGCCTTGCTGACCGTATGCACCGCCTGCTCCACCAGCTCGCCCTGGTCGTAGAAAGGCTCGATGGTGACACCCTCCGGCAGGGCCTGCTGGATGGCGGGCAGGCGTTCTTTCACCGCGTCTATGGTGGCCTTGGTGTTGGCCCCCAGGCGCTTGAGCACGATGCCCGCCACCACTTCGCCCAGGGCTTCGGGCTGTCCGTTGGCATCCCGCCGGGTCATGGTCACCGCGCCCTGGCGGATTTCGCCGCCGAAGGCCACTTCGGCCACGTCGGCCACGCGCACCACGACGCCGTCCTCGTCTTTCAGGGGAATGTTGCGGATATCCCGCAGGCCGTCCTCGCCGGCGCGCACCCAGCCCACGCCGCGGATCACCAGCTGTTCGGCGCCCCGGTCCAGGTACCAGCCGCCGGCATTGCGGTTGTTGTCCTCGATGGCCCTGGCGATGTCATCGATATGTATGCCATAGGCCAGCAGCTTGCGCGGGTCCACCTGCACCTGGTACTGGCGCACCTCGCCGCCATAGGAAAGCACGTCGGTGATGCCGTCCACGGGCAGCAGCAGGAGTTTCACTACCCAGTCATTGAGGCTGCGCAGGGTGATGGCGTCATGTTTTTGGGGATCGTCCGCACGCAGGATGTACTGGTACACCTGGCCCAGGCCCGAGGTGTTGGGACCCATTTCCGGGGTGCCCACGCCCTCGGGAATCTGCTCCCGGGCGTCCTGCAGGCGCTCGAACACCAGCTGGCGGGCGAAATAGATGTCCGTGCCTTCCTTGAATACCACGGTGATGACGGACAGGCCGGTCTTGGAGATGGAACGCACCTCCTCCACGTCGGGCAGGGCGTACATCACCGCCTCGATGGGATAGGTGATGAGCTGTTCCACTTCCTCCGCCGCCAGGCCCTGGGCCTCGGTGTTGATCTGCACCTGGACATTGGTGACGTCGGGGAAGGCGTCCAGGTTGAGTTTGGGAATGAGCGCTGCCGCCGCGCCCAGCACGGCAACCAGGCCCAGCACCACCAGCAGGCGGTTGGCCACGGACCAGTCGATGAGTCTGTTCAGCATGATTTGGTGCCTCATTAACTTTCATGAGAGGTGGTATTCCACACCCCGGATTATGGAAGAGTCCCCTCTCCCCCTTGGGGGAGAGGGTTAGGGAGAGGGGGGATTTCCACATCAGTGGTTGTGCACGGCGAAACCGGACTTGGCCAGTTCCGACTGTACGAAGAAGGCCCCTTGCACCACTACGGGGGTGCCTTCCGGCAGGCCCTCGATGACGGCGATACCGGGAAGCTGGCGCACCAGCTCCACTTCCACGGGCTCGAATTCTCCCGGCGCCTTTTCCACGAAGACCTGCCAGTCTCCGTCCGGGCTGCGCAGCACGGCGTTGGTGGGCAGGGAGATGGCGGATTGCGCCGAGATTCCAACCTGGATGCGGGTGGTGACGAACTGGCCCGGGTGCAGGTGATCGCCAGGGTTGGGAATTTCCAGGCGCACGCCCATGGTGCGGGTGGTTTCATCCATGGCGTGATGGATCTGCACGACCTTGCCTTCTATCCAATGGTCGGCGGCACGGATGCGCGCCCTGGTGCCGGGCCTCACCTGGCTCATGACATCAGGATTGACCCGGGCCTCCACCCAGATGCTGGATTCATCGGTGATTTCGAACAGCAGATCGCCCGGCTCCACCATTTGGCCGACAATGAAGTCGTCGCGAATCACCGTGCCGTCCTGGGGAGACAGCAGGGCAAAGCTCCCGTCTGCGCTGTCGATGCGGGTGTCCCGCACCAGTTGTTCGATCTGTTCGGCGGTCATGCCGTAAGCGAGCAGGCGCGCCCGGGCCTGTTGCCAGGCCACGCGTGCTTCCAGGAAACGCTGCTCGGAAACCACCTGCTTGCCCAATTTGCTTACCCGCTGCCAGTCCTTGTAGGCCACCAGGGCTGAGCCCTGGGCTTCGGCCATGTCGGCGCTGGACAGGGTGACCAGCTTCTGGTCCTTGCGCACCTGGTCGCCCAGGCGGGCATGGCGGGCCACCACCTGGGCCTGGATGCGGGGCGTCACCTGGCTGGTGGCATAGGCATTGAGCTGTACCTCCCCGGGGGCTTCGATTTCCTCGGCCAGGGGCCGGGCGGTCAGGGCTTCCACCCGGATGCCGGCCATTTCCATCTGGGCCTTGTTCAGCCGGACGATGTTTTCTTCCTCGCCATGTCCGTGTTCATGTTCGTCGTGTTCGTCGTGGACGGCGGCCTGGTTCTGGTGATCCTGGTCGGCCTGGTGGTCGTCATGATCCCCGGTTGCATGGGCGGGCAGGCTCAGGCTCAGGGCCAGCAGAAGGGAATAGGGGGTGAGTTTCTTGTTCATGATGCGTTACTCTCGTTGTTGCTGTTCAACCAGGCTTCCAGGGAATTGGAAGCGCCCAGCCACTCGATCCATGCGCGCCAGAGTTCGCCTTGCAACTCGGCGCCGGCAATCTGGGTGTCCAGGGTCTGTTGCAGCTGCAGAAGGTAGTCGGTGGTGCTCATTTCTCCGGCGCGCCACAGGGTTTCCAGCAGTTCAGCGCGCTGACGCAGGCTGTCCTGCCCCAGGGAAATCCATTGTTGCCAGGCTCTGGCCATGACGTTGTAACCGGCATGTGCCGCCTGGAGGCGGGCCTTGAGATCGAAAAAGGCCTGCTGAGCCTGTTTTTCCGCCTGCAGGGCATCGGCGCGGGCGGCGTCCACGTCCGACTGAAAGTCGTTGCGTATCTGCAGGGGCATGGAGAAGCCCAGGCCAATGAGATTCTCGCTGCCTTCCTTACCCGCGCGGATGCTGAAACTGGGATCCGCCTTGCGCCCCCGGTCCGTGGCCTGGATCTGCAGCCGGACTTTTCTTGCCGTGGCCAGGAACTGGCGTACCCGGGGATGCCAGCGGGCCAGCTCGTCCGGATCGCGCAAGGGTTCCAATGGCGGCAGGTTCTCGGGCAGGGCAAGATCAGGGGGCGGTGACTGGCCGCTGATGGCGTAGTAGTCGTTCCGGGCCTGGATGAGGGCGGCCTGGTTGGCGGCTTCCTGCATCATGGCTTCGGACCAGGACAGGCGGGCCAGCTCCAGCTCGGCCCGGGAGATGTCGCCAGCCTGATGCCGCCGGGCTGCCAGGGTCGTGAAGCGTTGCAGGATCCGGGAACGCCGCTGGTAGAGCCCGGCCGTGGCCTGGCGGGTCAAGACCTTTCCCAGGGCATCCAGCAGCTCCACGGATTTGTCCAGTCTGAGCGTGTCCAGGCTGGCCTGGGCGGTATCCACCTCTGCCCGGGCCACCTGTTCCAGACTGCTACGCTTGTCGTGCCAGTCGATGGTCTGGGAAAGGCCCAGGGTATAGGTTTTCACGTCGGTGCTTTCGGCTTCCGCCTCAAGCTCCGGATTGTTGAGGGGCCTGGCAGCGCCGGAGAGCCGGTTCCTGGCGGCATCCAGAGCGGCTTCGGCGGCCTGGATCTCCGGGCTGGCAGCCATGGAGCGGCGAACGATATCGCCATAGACCGGGGAATCCGGTGGCGTTGCCTGGCTTTGAAAACTGCCCGTAAGCAAGATACAGGTCAGCAGGCCCATGCGGGCGTGACTCGAGTACTTCATGATCTGTTTTCCGTAAAGCTGGATGATGGCAGCCGGACAATCCGTCCCTTTCGGACGGGCCGACACTCAGCTGCATGAACTGGCGGAAATCAGATGCTTATGGGAGGACGCAGGAGAGAAGGAGGGGAAAAGGAATCGAAGGAGACACGGTAGGCGCTGGCCAGCACCTTGCCGCCTTCGTAAATGTTGAAGCAAGAGACAGTATTCAGGCCAAGAAGGTGACTGGTTCCATGGCTACAGTGGTGGCAGCCCGTGTCGTCATGAGAGCCGTCTTCGTCGCCAGTGCTATCCAGACTGATACCCATGTCGGCAGACAGCTCTCCATGCAGATCAGCAGCCAGCGCCATACCATATCCGAATATGGAAAGCATGAGCCAGATGAGAATGAAGCGACGCAGCATGGAAGCACCAAGGTTGAATTCGTCGCTAGAATCTACAGGAATCCTGTCCATGATGCAATTCCTACAGGCAAGAGGAAACACTTCAGCCAATGGTGCTTCAGTAACCCATCGGGATTGGGTACACTCCCGTCTCCCCGGCAAATCGAGACGACTTTTTCAGGACACCTCATGTTCCAGGACATTCTGACCAAGACCTATTACGGCAACACCATCGGCACCTATATGCTGTCCTTCCTGCTGATCATCGCCTCGGTGGTTCTGGCAAGGGTGGCCTACTGGGCCATCGGCCATATCGTCAAGCGTTTTACCCGCCAAACGAAGAACCGGCTGGACGATATCCTGGTGGACATGCTGGAAGAACCGGTGGTGTTCGCCATCGTCATCATTGGCATCTGGTTTTCCCTGAAGCTGCTGCACACCTCGGAAACCGCCCAGACTGTCATTTCCACGGCCTATTACATTCTCATCGTCTTCGATGTGGCCTGGTTCCTGTCCCGGGTGCTGGACGCCCTCATCCAGCGCTATGTCGTCCCCCTGGTACAGCAGTCCGAGAGCAAGCTGGATGATCAGCTGCTTCCCATCATTCACAAGGGGCTGAAGATCGCCCTGTGGGTCATGGCCCTGCTCATCGCCCTGAACAACGCGGGCTACAACGTGGGCGCCGTGCTGGCCAGCCTGGGCATCGGTGGCATTGCCTTCGCCATGGCGGCCAAGGACACCATCGCCAACCTGTTCGGCAGTTTCACCATCTTCGTGGACAAGCCCTTCACCGTGGGCGACCGGGTGCTGCTCAATGGTTACGACGGCTTCGTGCGCGAGATCGGCGTGCGCAGCACACGCCTGGAAACCTTGAACGGGCGCATGGTGACCCTGCCCAATTCCCAGGTGGCCAACGAGTGCATAGAGAACATCAGTTCCGAACCCAGCCGCAAGATCACCATGGACCTGGGCCTGACCTATGACACCAGCCATGAAGACATGCAGAAAGCCATGGACATTCTGCAGCAGATCATCGCGGAAAATGAGCGTACCGAGGAAAAGGTGGTCACGGCCTTTACCGCTTTCAATGATTTTGCCCTCAATATCCGCTTCATCTATTACATAAAGAAAGGGCAGAGCGTGTTTGGCGTGCAGACGGAGGTCAACCTGGAGATACTCAGGCGCTTCAATGAAGCGGGACTGGAGTTCGCCTTCCCGACCCAGACCATCTATACCATTTCTGCTGACGGCAGTTGAGAGTTCATGGAGAATGCTGAAGATATCCAACACGGTCAGTATTCCGGATGACGAAATCCAGATCAGCGCCATCCGCGCCCAGGGCGCGGGTGGCCAGAACGTCAACAAGGTTTCTTCGGCCATTCACCTGCGTTTCCACATTCGGGCGTCTTCACTGCCGGATTTCTACAAGGCGCGTCTGTTGAAGCTCTCCGACCGGCGCATCAGCCGGGAAGGTGTTATCGTCATCAAGGCGCAGAAGTATCGCACCCGCGAAAAGAATCTTGCCGATGCCCTGGAAAGGCTGGCGACATTGGTAAAAAGCGCCGGCGTGGTACAAAAGACCAGACGCCCTACCAAGCCGGGCAAGGCCGCGAAACAGCGGCGTGTGGATGCCAAGGTTCGCCGGGGAAAAATCAAGGCCCTCAGGCGCAGGGTTCGTCCCGAGTAGTTATCCAAAGGAATATGTCCTATGAAAAATTGTTCCCTCGTTCTCACCCTGGGCTGTGTGTTTGCACTGAGTTCTGTCCAGGCCCGGGAGGAAAACGCGCGTTTCTGGTACCAACAGGGCCACCAGGCCGTACAGGCAGCGGCAGAAATGCGCGCGGATACCCGGCCAGCCCGTAACGTCATCCTGTTCATCGGTGATGGCATGGGTATTTCCACCGTCACCGCGGCCCGGATTCTCCAGGGCCAGTTGCGGGGCGAGACGGGGGAGGAGAACCTGCTGGCCTTCGAAACCCTGCCATACCTGGCCCTGTCCAAGACCTACAACACGGACATGCAGACGCCGGATTCAGCCGGCACCATGTCCGCCATCGTCACCGGGGTCAAGACCCGGGCAGGCGTGATTTCCGTCGATCAGCGCGTGCAAAAGGGCAACTGCGCGTCAGCCAGGGGCGCTGTGCTCAAGACTTTCCTGGAAGAAGCCGAGGAAGCGGGGCTTTCCACCGGCGTGGTCAGTACGGCGCGTCTGACCCATGCCACCCCGGCGGCCACCTATGCCCATGTGCCCGACCGTTCCTGGGAAGACGATTCCCGCCTCAGCAGGGAAGCGAAAAAGAACGGCTGCCGCGATATTGCCCGCCAGCTCATCGAGTTTCCTTTCGGTGATGGCCTGGAAGTGGCCATGGGCGGCGGCCGGCGGGGATTTCTTCCCGACAGCCTGGATGATCCCGAGGACAAGGGCAGGAAAGGGGCGCGCAAGGACGGGCGGGATCTGCCCCGGGAATGGCTGAAGAACCATCCCAATGCCGCTTACGTCTGGAACAAGTCCCAGTTCGACGCCGTTGACCCGGCCAGGACGGATCACCTCCTGGGCCTGTTCGAGTATTCACACATGGAATACGAGCACGACCGGTCCACGGATGCCGGCGGCGAGCCTTCCCTGTCGGCAATGACCGCCAAGGCCATGGATATCCTGTCCCGCAATCCCAAAGGCTATTTCCTCATGGTGGAAGCCGGCCGCATCGATCATGCCCACCATGCCGGAAATGCCTTCCGCGCCCTGACCGACACCATCGAGCTGTCCAACGCGGTTGAGCTGGCCCGGGAGAAGGCCGGTGATGACACTCTCATCATCGTTACCGCCGATCACAGCCATGTATTCACCATGGCGGGTTATCCGTCCCGGGGCAATCCCATTCTGGGCAAGGTGGACAGGGGCGGGCAAGGGTATGAGCTGGCCGCGGATGGCAAGCCCTACACGACGCTTTCATACGCCAATGGCCGGGGCGCGGCCATGCTGAAAAAAGGCGGTGATGCTCATTACGGCGTGCCCATAAGCGCGGGCAGGGGCATGGACCTGGGACATATCGACACATCCGATCAGGGTTTCCACCAGCAGGCCCTGGTGCCCCTGGAGGCCGAGACTCACAGCGGGGAGGACGTGGCCATCTATGCAGGCGGTCCGGGAGCCTGGCTGTTCCACGGGGTACAGGAACAGAATGT
>JALVNE010000032.1 GCA_027026755.1 Sedimenticola sp.
CGGGCAGGGTGATCATGGCCCCCACGGCTTCCCGGTCGGTGGTTTCCACCACCTGCACCGCCTCCCGGGGAAGACCGGCTTCTTCCAGCCCCGCCTTGATGGCCCCGGCGATGGCCTGGTTGGAATGGAAGGCCTCGGAGCCGCCGCGCAGCACCGTGGCGTTGCCGGACTTGAGGCACAGGGCCGCGGCATCGGCGGTGACATTGGGGCGGGACTCGTAGATGATGCCCACCACGCCCAGGGGCACACGCATGCGCCCCACCTGTATGCCCGTGGGACGGTAGTTCATGTCGAAGATCTCGCCGATGGGATCCGGCAGAGCGGCGATCTGGCGCAGGCCCTCGATCATGGCGTCGATGCGCGCGGGGGTGAGTTCCAGGCGGTCCAGCAGGGCATCGGACAGGCCCTTTTCCCGGCCGGCTTCCAGGTCCTTGCGGTTTTCCTCCGCCAGACGCGCCCGGTCGGCATCCAGCCGGTCAGCGATGGCGTTCAGGGCGTTGTTCTTCTGCCCGGTACTGGCAGCAGCCAGGGCACGGGAGGCAGCGCGGGCCTTGCGGCCCAGGTCGTTCATGTAGGATTGCACGTCACTGATAGTCATTCTTTATTTATACCTTGAACGGAACGGAGGAAATGGCCAAAGACCACGCCAAATCTTGTACGGCTATATATTCTACCTGCATTCACACAGGTTTCGGGAGAATCCCTTCAACTTGAACAGTATCGGTCTGTCATAACTGTTCCAGACACCGAGCCAGGGAAAAAACCCGTATCACATGAACATCCTGTCTGACCTGTTCAGTGTCACCAGCATACACCAGGCAGCTTTTCGAACATGATTTACCAGAAAACAAGTCGCGGAATGATTCCAGATTGCGGAACCAGGCAGAAGTGATGGTTTGTCCAGACTTGACCTCGATGGGCAGAATTTCTTCCCCTTTGGTGTAAAGAATATCCACTTCTTTGCCATTGCTGTCCCGGTAGAAGAACAGGTTGCTGCGCTTGCCGCGATGATAACGGTACTTCAGCGCCTCCATAACGCACATGTTTTCAAACAATCCACCGCGCAACGGATGTGTTGCGATCTGTCGTTCTTCTTCAATGCCCAGGAGCCAACTGGCAAGACCTACATCATAAAAATAGATTTTAGGTGATTTGACCAGCCGCTTGCCGATATTGGCCTGAAACGGCTGCAGAAGAAAGACGATGTAGCTCGTTTCCAGTACGCTCATCCATTCCCTTGCTGTGCTGTGAGAGATGCCTGTATCGTTGGCCAGGCTATTGAGATTCAACAACTGCCCGCAGCGACCGGCGCAGAGTTTGACAAAGCGCTGAAACAGGCTCAGGTTTTTGACATTGACAAGTTGCCGGAGATCGCGCTCCACATAGGTTTCAAAATAGTCGCCGTAGGCCTGGTCCGGGGCAATGTCCTGATCATAAATCCTGGGATAAAAACCCCTGAACAGCATCTCGTCAACGCTGAGTGAAAAGCGGGTCGCCAGTTCGGCGATGCTGAGCGGCAGCAATTTGAGCAGGGCGGTGCGGCCCGCAAGCGACTGGGTTATGCCGTGCATCAACTCAAACTGATGGGAGCCAGTGAGAACAAAAAGACCATTTTCCCGCCTCTCATCAACAATGACCTGAATATAAGACAGCAGCCCGGGAACACGCTGGATTTCATCAATAATTGCCCCCTGTGGATACTGCCCCAGAAACGCCACTGGATCCTCCTCAGCGAACTGGCGGGTAACAGGATTCTCGAGATTGGCATAGGGTTTTTCGCTAAACGTACTACGCGCCAGGGTTGTCTTGCCGGATTGCCGAGGCCCAGTAATGGTGATGACCGGGTATTTGGCAAAAACCGCAGTGGCATATTTTGCCATTGTTCGCTGGATCATGATTTATGCAAAATGATGATGTAATCGTCAAATTGCATAATGCCTGCCGGAACAGGGCCGGTCAAGGGGATGTTTTCTGAAAAGGCTGGCCTTGCCGGCGCCACATTTCGTTGATATGTGTTGCGTTACAAGATACAATGTGAACGTGATAAAAAGCTTTCGGCACAAAGGATTGGAACGTTTTTTCCTCAGGGGAAAAAAGAGCGGCATTCAGCCCCAGCATGCCGACAGACTGTCACGGCAGCTCGTGGTACTGAACCGCGCCACCTGCCCTGAAGACGTCAATCTGCCCGGATGGCGGTTACACCCCCTGAAGGGTGAGCTGAAAGATCACTGGTCCATCACCGTCAGCGGAAACTGGCGTCTGACCTTTTGTTTCGAGCAACAGGACGTCATTCTGCTGGACTACCGGGATTACCACTGAACGAGACGACAGCAATGGCCACGCAACATCAACCACCGCATCCTGGGGCGATTCTTCGTGAAGACGTGCTTCCTGCCCTGGGACTCAGCGTCACTGAAACCGCGCGGCAGCTGGGCGTTGCCCGTGTCACCCTGTCCCGTCTCATCAATGAGCAGGCGGGCATCAGCCCGGAAATGGCTTTGAAGATCGAAGCCTGGCTGGGACCGGAAAATGGCGGTCGCGCCGAACTCTGGGCAGGCATGCAGCTGGATCACGACATGTGGAAAGCACGGCTGAAATCACGCGCCGCATGATTCATGTTGGAAAGGGGTCAGAGTCAAATCACGTTGATGTATCAGTAACAAATCAATGGCGTCAGCATGATTTGACTCTGACCCCGTGGGTTACCCCGTCTTGATTCTGCCCACCACCGGCATCCCCGCCATGCCCAGGGCGATTTGCTCCAGCAATAACCAGGCGTCTCCGCTCACAGCGCCCTTGATGACCGCATCCGTGTGCTGGCACTGCCAAAGCAGGCGGTGCCAGTCTGCTTCCTTCAGGCGCTTCAGGCCCTGGCTTACCAGGGGCATGCGGTTTTTCCATACCCGGGCCTGGCCCATGACCTGGGACAGGCTGGCGCCTGTGGCGACGGCGGCGGCCATGTTGGACAGGCTGCGGATCTCCCGGGCCAGGGCCCAGAGCACCACAGGAGGTGCGATGCCCTCGCCTTTCAGGCCGGCGATGATATGGGTGCAGCGCGCCGCCCGGCCCGCCAGGGCAGCGTCCACCAGGGCATAGACATCGAAGCGGGCGCTGTCGGATACGGCCTCCAGAAGCTGTTCCTGACTGATGCCGCCTTCACCATAGAGCAGCACCAGCTTTTCGATTTCCTGGCGGGCGGCCAGCAGATTGCCTTCCGTATGTTCGGCGAGCATTTCCGCCACGCCCCGTTCCGGACGCAGGCCCGCCGCCTGCATGCGCCCGGCGATCCAGCGCGGCAGGTTGCGCTCGTCCACGGGCCAGACCTGTACCAGCACCCCGGCCTTTTCCAGAGCCTTGATCCACTTGCTGGTGAGGGGCACCTTGGGCAGGGTGAGCAGCAGCAGGGTATCGGCAGGCAGGTTCCCGCAGTATTCCACCAGGGCCTTGGCGCCGGCGTTGCCGGGCTTGCCCGAGGGCAGGCGCAGGTCGATGATCTTCTGCTCGGCGAACAGGGACAGGGCGTTGGCCTCGTCGCCCAGGCGGTTCCAGTCGAAGCGGGCATCCGCCTCCATGATTTCCCGGCTCAGGTAACCCGCCTGTTTGGCCGCGGCGCGCACCTGGTCGGCGGCCTCGCCCAACTGCAAGGGCTCGTCGCCGCTGATGACATAGACGGGGGCCAGCCCCCTGTCCAGGGCGGCGGCCAGCTGTTCTGCCCGCAGCTTCATTGGCCGCCGAGCTTGGCCAGGCGGTCGATGAGGCGGCGGGACATGTCCCGGTAGGCGTCGTCCTGGCGCAACCTGGCTTCCCGGGTGCGGCCCAGGAGCTGGCCACCGGGGTCATAGGCCAGGTAGCGGCTCTCCAGGTACTGCTGCTCGCCCTTGTGTCCCGGCGGATGTTCGATGCGGAAGGGCAGGCGCAGGCGGATTTCGTATTCCACCGCCTTGTTGTTGGCGTTCACCGAGAACAGGGCGCGCTTGCTGTCGATATGTCCCAGACGCAGCACCGTGGCGGCCTGGTCCGGGTCGTCGGTGAGGGCCACGCCCGCCAGCTTGAGCTGGTGACGCAGCTCGCGCACGAACAGGTTGCCGGGAGGCAGGCCGGCAATGAGCACGGGCCCGGCGGCCCGGGCGTCACCCTGCACGCCCCGCAGGTGGAAACCACAGGCCGACAGCATCAGGGCCGGGAGAAGGATGAAGACCAGGCGCAGGGACATCATGTTCATTTCGCCACGATGTTGACGAGCTTGCCCGGCACCACGATGACCTTGCGCACCCTGGCCTCGCCGATGAAGCGCCTGGCGTTCTCGTTCTCCAGGGCGGCCTGTTCCACGGCGGCCTTGTCCGCGTCGGCAGGGACGCTGACCTTGCCTCTGACCTTGCCGTTGACCTGCACCACGTATTCGATGCTGTCCCGGCGCAGGGCGTCCTCGTCCACGGCGGGCATGCCGGCCCGGAGCACGTCCTCACCATAGCCCAGCTCCCGCCACAGCTTGTGGCTGATGTGGGGGGCGATGGGGGCCAGCAGGCGCAGGACGATACCCAGGCCTTCGCGCAGCACGGCGGCATCGTCCAGCTTGTTGAGGATGTTCACCATGCTCATGCAGGCGGACACCACGGTGTTGAACTGCTGGCGCTCGTAGTCGAACAGGGCTTTTTTCAGGGCGCCATGGATTTCCCGGCGCGCCGCCCGCAGGGCCTCGTCCAGATCGGCGTCCAGCTCTCCGGCGGAACGGATGATCGCCGCCCGGTCATGGGCCAGATTCCACAGGCGGCGCAGGAACCGGTAGGCCCCTTCCACGCCCTCGTCGGACCATTCCAGGGACTGGTCCGGCGGCGCGGTGAACATGGTGTAGAGGCGCGCCGTGTCCGCGCCGTAGCGGTCGATGAGAACCTGGGGGTCCACGCCGTTGTTCTTGGACTTGGACATTTTCTCCACGCCCCCGTGCTGCACCGGCAGGCCGTCGGACTTGAGCACGGCGCGCAGCACCCGGCCCTTTTCGTCGCGCTCTATCTCCACGTCGGCGGGGTTGAACCATTCTTTGGAGCCGTCTTCCTTCTCCCGGTAATACACGTCCGCCAGCACCATGCCCTGGGTGAGCAGGCGGGTGAAGGGCTCGTCGCAGTTCACCAGGCCCTCGTCACGCAGCAGCTTGTTGTAGAAGCGCGCGTAAAGCAGGTGCAGCACGGCATGCTCCACCCCGCCGATGTACTGGTCCACGGGCAGCCAGTAATGGGCACGCTCGTCCAGCATGGCCTGGTCGTTGTCCGGGCAACAGTAGCGGGCGTAATACCAGCTCGATTCCATGAAGGTGTCGAAGGTGTCCGTCTCGCGGCGCTCGCCATTACCCAGGTCATAGAATTCGGGCATCTTCTTCAGGGGCGAGCCGGAGCCGTCCACGATGACGTCTTCCGGCAGTTCCACGGGGAACTCCTCCGCCGCGCGGGGCCTGCCCTTGCTGTCGTAGATCACGGGAATGGGGCAGCCCCAGTAGCGCTGGCGGCTCACGCCCCAGTCGCGCAGGCGGAAGTTGACCCGCTTGCCGCCTTTTTCATGTTCTTCCAGCCAGGCGGCAATGGCGTCGAAGGCCGCCTCGGAGGTCAGGCCGTCGAAAGGCGCGGAATTGGCCAGCACGCCTTTTTCTATGTACGCGCCGACGCTGATGCCCGCCTCGGAGCCATCGGCGGGGAATATCACCTGCTTCTTGGGAATACCGTATTTTTCGGCGAACTCCCAGTCCCGCTGGTCGTGGGCGGGCACGGCCATGACCGCGCCGGTGCCATAGCTCATGAGCACGAAGTTGGCGGCATACACGGGCACGGCTTCGCCGGACACCGGATGCAGGGCGTTCACTCCCAGAGGGTAGCCCTTTTTCTCCATGGTCTCGATTTCCGCCTCGGACACGCCGCCCTGGCGGCATTCCTCGATGAAGGCTTCCAGTTCCGGGTTGGATTTGGCGATCTGCAGGGCCAGGGGATGCTCCGCCGCCACCGCCACATAGGTGACGCCCATGAGGGTGTCCGGGCGGGTGGTGAAGATTTCCAGGCGCTCGTCCCAGCCCTCGATGTCGAAACTCATCTGCACGCCCTCGGAGCGGCCGATCCAGTTGCGCTGCATGGTGACCACCTGCTCCGGCCACTGGTCCAGCTTGTCCAGGTCGTCCAGCAGCTCCTGGGCGTAGTCCGTGATCTTGAGGAACCACTGCTCGATGTCGCGCTTCTCCACCAAGGCGCCGGAGCGCCAGCCGCGACCGTCTATGACCTGCTCGTTGGCCAGCACCGTCTGGTCCACCGGGTCCCAGTTCACTGTGGCGGTCTTGCGGTAGGCCAGGCCCTTCTCCATGAGGCGGGTGAACATCCATTGTTCCCATTTGTAGTAGTCCGGCTGGCAGGTGGCCAGCTCCCGCTCCCAGTCATAGCCAAAACCCAGGCTCTTGAGCTGGGCCTTCATGTTGGCGATGTTCTGGTAGGTCCATTTCGCCGGGGCGGTCTTGTTCTCGATGGCGGCGTTCTCCGCTGGCAGGCCGAAGGCGTCCCAGCCGATGGGCTGGAGCACGTTCTTGCCCAGCATGCGCTGATAGCGGGCCACCACATCGCCCAGGGTGTAGTTGCGCACATGGCCCATATGCAGCTTGCCGCTGGGATAGGGAAACATGGACAGGCAGTAGAACTTCTCCCGGGCGGGATCTTCCACGGCTCTGAAGGACTGGTTTTCTTCCCAGAACGCCTGGGCTTCCGCTTCCACGGATTTTGGATCGTAGCTTGCTTCCATCTAGGGTTGGACAAAGTGTCGGAGACAATTCTGTAAGGATACAGGAGGGAGCGGGGTGGTTGGTAGGGGTCGGAGTCAAATGGTGATCGGGGTCGGAGTCAAATCAGGATGATGTTGCGTAATCTCTGCCTCCCTGGGGGATTTGACTCCGACCCCTGGGGCAGGGACAGGCGGGTAGTCGGGGTCGGAGTCAAATCAGGGCGATGTCCCGCTGATTCAACGGCTTGGGTGATTTGGTCGAGTAGACGGATTCCTCTGCCAACTTAGGTATGCGTTTGTTTTCTCTGTTTGCTGATTGGTTTCCCATCAGTGCCACACTATCCATACCTTATCGACATTGTTGTCACGCCCCTC
>JALVNE010000033.1 GCA_027026755.1 Sedimenticola sp.
ACTCCGACCCCTGAGATTTACCCCTGTGGTTTTTGCTATCATCAGCCAATGAGGAAAAGCCGGGGTCGGAGTCAAATCAGGGTGATATCAAGCCAATTCAATGGCTTGGGCTGATTTGACTCCGACCCCTTGAGGTTAAATCCGTGAACGACAAAGAAAGCAGATTCCGGAACATCGGCCTCATCGCCAAGCCTGGCGACGACCGCATCGCGCCCGTTCTGGAAAAGCTGCGCGTCTTTCTCCTGGACATGGGGCTGAATGTGCACCTTGCAAGAAGCGCCGCCCTCACCCTGGGAGAGAAAACACATCTGCCGTCCAAAGCGGAACTGGCCAGAATCTGCGACCTCAGCCTGGTGGTCGGCGGCGATGGCACTTTCCTCAATGCCGCCCGGGAAATGGCAGACCATGACACTCCCCTGGTGGGCATCAACCAGGGCCGTCTGGGGTTTCTGGTGGATATTTCCCCGGAGCGCATGCTGGAGGCCCTGGCTTCCATACTCCAGGGACAGTACATCGAAGACCAGCGTTTTCTCCTGGAAGCGCGCATCGGCGAGGACAAACGTCAGCTGGCCCTCAACGACGTGGTGCTGCACAAATGGAACACGGCGCGCATGATCGAGTTCGAGACCCGCATCAACGGCCGCTATGTGGACGCCCAGCGTTCCGACGGCATCATCGTATCCACCCCCACGGGCTCCACGGCCTATGCCCTGTCCGGCGGCGGCCCTCTGCTGGAGCCCAGCCTGGACGCCATCATCCTGGTGCCCATCTGTCCCCATCACCTGAGCAACCGCCCCATCGTGGTGCATGGCGACAGCGAGATCTGCATCGAGGCCAGCGGCCGCACGGACCCCAATCATCTGCGCGTCACCTGTGACGGCCAGTCCAGCCTGACCCTGGATGAAGGCGAGCATCTGAAAGTACGCAAATATCCCCGCCCCATACGCCTGTTCCACCCCCTGGATCATGACCACTTCACCTTGCTGCGCGCCAAGCTGGGCTGGGGAGGACGGCCCTGAATGCTGCAGCATATTCAAATCCGCAATCTGGTCATCGTCCGTGAACTGGCCCTGGAACTGGGGCCAGGCATGACTGCCCTCACCGGCGAAACCGGCGCCGGCAAATCCATTCTGGTGGATGCCCTGGGCCTGGTGCTGGGCGACAGGACAGACAAGCGCATGATACGCAGCGGCTGCGACCAGGCGGAGATCGACGCCATCTTCGACATCGGCAAACTGCCTGCGGTGCAGGCCTGGCTGGAGGAGAAGTCCCTGGACAGTGGCGGCGAGTGCATCCTGCGCCGGGTGCTGGTGCGCAACGGCCGCTCCCGGGCCTTCGTCAATGGCCGTCCCCTGCCCCAGGCCCTGCTCGCCGAACTGGGTGACATGCTGGTATCCATCCACGGCCAGCATGAACACCAGACCCTCATGCGTCCCGCGACCCAGCGCGATCTCATCGACGCCTGGGCAGGCCATGACAAACTGGTTCAGGCCATGAAAGAAGCCTACAGGGCGTATGTCGAGGCCAGCAGCCAGCTGGAAACCCTGCGGCAGCAGTCGCGGGAACGCGCCCAGCGTCTGGACTACCTGCAATTCCAGATCGACGAACTGGAACGACTGGGGCTGGAACCGGGGGAAACCGAGGAACTGGAACGCCGCCAGCGGCGCCTGGCCCATGCCGAGGAACTGGCCCGGGAACTGGGTGGGTTGATACAGGGCCTGTACGAAGACGAGCACGCCGCGCAACCCGCCCTGGCGCGGGCATGCGCCCGGCTGGAATCCCTGGGGGAACTGGACGAAGACCTGCAACCGGCCCTGGAGCTGCTGGACAGCGCCAGAATCCAGGTGGAGGAAGCCGTGGACCTGCTGCGCGACCGGGCCGCCGGCATCGAGTTCAACCCCGGCCTGCTGGAAGAAACCGACGCGCGGCTGGCCAGCATCCATGAACTGGCGCGCAAGCACCATGTGCAGGCCGATGAACTGCCGGATCTTTTGGAGCAGCTGCTGCAGGAGCACGCCGCCCTGGAAAACGCCGATCAGACCCTGGCCGGTCTGGAGCAGCAAGTGGAAACACTGGAAAAGACCTGCCTCGACGCCGCGGACAAACTTTCCCGCAGCAGAAAAAAGGCCGCCGGAAAGCTTGGCGACACCATCACCGCCAGCATGCAGGAACTTGGCATGCAGGGCGGTCAGTTTGCGGTGGAGGTGACGGAGCTGGCTGACGGAAAACTCAGCGCCAGCGGACGGGACAGCATCACCTTCATGGTCAGCGCCAACCCGGGCCA
>JALVNE010000034.1 GCA_027026755.1 Sedimenticola sp.
CGCTGCTCCGCCTGCTCGATCATGCTCAGGGCCGGCCTGTCCTTTACCGAGCCGGCGGGATTGTTGCCTTCCAGCTTGACCAGCAAGGTGTTGCCGTTGTCCTGCGGCAGCCGCTGCAGGCGCACCAGGGGCGTGTTGCCCACGGTGGAGGAAATGGTGGGATAATTCATTGTCATTCCCGACGCATGAAACCAAATCATTATTTTACCCTGCATGCGGCCCGGGCAAATATCTTTCTGTCGAAATACCCTGTGAGTTGATATAGTTGCCGGCATAGCAGTATCTCTCTCGCAAAAGGAACCACAGGGACTGGTCGATGCGCAACATACGTCAACAGATTCTGTTCATTTCCCTGCTACCCGCCATGGTTCTGGTGGCCGTGGTGGCTATTTATCTGTTGTACACCCGACTGCAGGATCTGGAAACCCAGTTCCATTCCCGTGGTCAGGCGCTGGCCAGTCAGCTGGCGACAGCTTCTCTCAACGGCATCCTCTCCAACAAGCATGATTCACTGATGCTGCTGGCGGACGAGACTCGGAATTCCAACCCCGATATCCTGGGACTGAAGATTCTTGACTCTCATGGACTGGTGCTCCTGGAAACGGGCAACCAGCGCCAGTCGTCTCTTTCCAGCGACAATGAGTTCCAAGCAGATATATCCACCGCCAACGATATCCAGGCCATCTATCGTTACTATCCAGACCAGCCGGTGCCCCAGCCGAAAGATGGCAAGCTCAGGCTGGGGAAGATCAAGCTCTGGCTGGATCCGGCCCCCATGTTCCAGGAAAAGACTCGCATCATCACCACCACCCTGCTGTTGACCCTCCTGGGCCTGCTGATGACTGCCGTGCTGGCCCTGTTTCTCAGTCGCCGTCTGGCCAGGCCGCTGGAGCAACTGACCGAAGCCGCGCGCAGCCTGCGCAGCGGCCAGATGGGCGTGAGAGTACAGGTGAACGACAGCGGAGAGATCGGAGAACTGCAGTCGGCCTTCAATGAGATGGCCAACGAAATCGCCATTGCCAGCGAACACCTGCATGCCCAGGTGGACCAGGCCACCAGTGAGTTGAAGGACAGCATGGAAATTCTGGAGATGAAGAATGTGGAACTGGACCTGGCGCGCAAGAAGGCCCTGGAAGCCAGCCGGGTAAAATCCGAGTTCCTGGCCAACATGAGCCATGAGATCCGTACGCCCATGAATGGCATTCTTGGCTTCACCGCTCTGCTGCGCAGCACCCCCCTGAATCAGACTCAGGCGGAGTACCTGGATACCATCGAAAGTTCCTCCCACAACCTGCTCACCATCATCAATGACATTCTCGATCTGTCCAAACTGGAGGCGGGAAAGCTGGTTCTGGAAAAGGCATCTTTCTCCCTGCGTCAGTGTATTCATACCGCCATTGCCCTGCTGGCGCCCATGGCCCATGAGAAGAAACTGGAACTGGTTGCCCTGGTGTACAACGACGTGCCGGACCAGTTGATCGGAGACTCGACTCGGGTGGCGCAGATCATCACCAATCTGGTGAACAATGCCATCAAGTTTACGGACGAAGGTGAGGTGGTGTTGAGAGCCATGGTAGAGGAGGAAAACGACCAGTTGGTCACCCTGAGCATCTCCGTAACTGATACGGGGATAGGCATCCCCGAGGACGAACAATCGGAAATTTTTTCGGCTTTCTCCCAGGGCAGGATCTTCAGCGACCGGACCGCTACAGGCACGGGCCTGGGTTTGAGCATATGCAAGCGGCTGGTGGCGGAAATGAACGGCGCCATTTCAATGCAGAGCACTCCCGGGGAAGGAAGCCGTTTCGAGTTCAGCATCCAGCTGGAAAAAGATACCGAGTCTGTCTCCACCATGGATACCAGCGGCCTGTTTTCCGGCAGCAACATCTGGCTGGTGGAACCCGTGCAGACCAGCCTGGTAGCGTTGCGCAACATGCTTTCGGATCTGGGTGTGGTGTGCCGGGAGTTTTCCGAGTATGCATCCGTGGCCAACGCCTTACAAAAGACCGGTCAACCGGAACTGCTCATCGTCGCCATGAATGCGGTCAGCTATGAGGATCCCAGGCAGCGCGACCTGTTGTCGACCATCACCCAGCTTTCCCTTGCCCCGGTGCTGGTGCTGCTGGGCAGTTCCCGGCAGGAGGATTTCGATGCCGTCATCGACCTGGGCGCAACCCGATGTCTCAGCAAGCCTGTGAAGCCGGTGGTTCTCGCCCAGACCATGAACGAGATTCTCTATGCCGCCGATGAACTATTCACCAAACCTGTTTCACAGTTGCAGGATGAATCAAGCCACTCCCTGCTGAAAGACAAGGTCGTGCTCGTGGCTGACGACAACAGCGCAAACAGGAAGCTGGTACGCACCCTGCTGGAAAAAGAAGGCGCCCAGGTCATTTGCGTGGAGAACGGCCAGGAGGCCGTGGACTTCGTTGCCAATAATCCGAAACAGGTGGACCTTGCACTCATCGACATTCACATGCCCAAGATGAACGGTTTCGATGCGGTCGAAAACATTCGGAAGCTTCCCGGGGGACAGTCCATCCCCATGATTGCCATGTCGGCTGATGTCATGAACAAGAACCGGGCGGAAATCAGCCACAGTACCTTCGATGCCAGCGTCACCAAGCCCATCGATATTCAGGGTCTGTTGCAACTGATCGCCGAGCTTCCGGAACGGCGGAAAGCCAACGCCCGGCAACTCACCGGCGTATCCGACAATCTACTGACTCGACATTCACGCTCCCTGCCCCCCTACGATGCCGAGAAGGCACTGCGCATCACCGGGGGATCGAAACCTATGGCCAACAACCTGCTGAAGCAGCTGCTCGAAGTGCTTCCGGAGTCCATGGAGGAGATAAAGGAACTCGCCAAGCAGCAGAACTGGCAGGAACTGTGGCAGGCGGTTCACAAGCTGCAGGGCATGACAGCCCTGTGCGCGGTTCCCGCCCTGTCGGCTGCCCTGGGACGATTGCAGCTAGCCGTGGAAAATGAAAATCCTCCCGCCACTTTCATGGAACTGGCTGAAGCCACCCTTTGTGTGGAGGATTTACTGGAAATGTGACGGCCTGCAGGCAGCCGCTGGTATCAGCCGGCTGCCTGGATCAGTCGCTTCATTTCTCGTACCGCCTCATCCAGCCCGGTAAAGACCGCCCGCGAGATGATGGCGTGACCGATATTGAGTTCACTGAGCCCCTGGATGGCCGCAATGGCGCTGACATTATGATAGTCCAGGCCATGCCCGGCGTTCACCTGCAGCCCCAGGGAGAGCCCCAGGGCCGTGGCATCGATGATGCGTGACAATTCCCGTCCGGCTTCAGTGCTGTTTTGCGCATCGGCGTAATGTCCCGTATGGATCTCGATTACCGGGGCGCCGGTTTCTGCAGCGGCATTCAACTGGCGCGGATCGGCATCGATGAACAGGGACACGCGCACGCCGGCTTCCGCGAGAGTGGCGCAGTAGTCCTTGAGATAAGACAGGTTGCCGGCGACATCCAGACCACCTTCCGTGGTCAGTTCCTCACGCTTTTCAGGCACCAGACAGCAATCCTGGGGACGCACGCGGGTGGCGATCTCCAGCATTTCCGGTGTTGCCGCCATCTCCAGGTTCATGCGCGTCTGCAGGATGTCCTTGAGCATGAAAACGTCCCGGTCCTGGATATGGCGCCGGTCTTCACGCAGATGCAGGGTGATGGCGTCCGCGCCAGCCTGCTCGGACACCAGCGCTGCCTGTATGGGGTCCGGGTAGCGGGTGCCCCTGGCTTGGCGCAGGGTGGCAACATGGTCGATATTCACGCCAAGCAGCATGGCCTGGGGCATCCGAAAATCTCCTCTGTCAACGGAACAGTTCCCTGCTGCGCAGGGGGCGGTCCCCGAGATAATACCCGATAACGCGGCGCATGAGGTGCCGGGCTTCCCTGCGCTGCCTGTCATCCAGGGGCAGATCGGCGGCCAGCGCCAGCAAAGTGTCGCCCCGAATCGCCTTCCTGTCATGCGCTCCCGCGAGGCGGATCCCCTGCTCGGTTTCATAGACATAGGACAAGTCGGGGAGGACATCCGCGCCATTGTCTGCTTCATGGCTCAGATCCATGCCATATCCCAGCGCCTGCAGCAGAGCGAGTTCGAACTGCCGCAGGGCTGTCTCCAGGTCTGCACCGGAGGCCAGGCGCTTCATGCAGGTTTCATAGTCGGCAAACAATTCCGGCAGCGGCTCCCGGGGTTCCAGCAGCCGCAGGATAAGTTCATTGACATAGAATCCGCTGAACAGGGCCGGGCCTTGCGGAAGCCGGTAATGTCCTTGCGGCTCCACCTGCCGCAGGTTGGCGATACTGCCCTTTCCCGACCAGGCCACCAGCAGAGGGATGAAAGGTTGCAACATGGCCCGTCGCCTACTTTTGGGAGCAGCGGCGCCCCGCGCCATCACAGGCAGCCTGCCCGCCGACAGGGTCAGCAGATCCAACAGCAGATGGGATTCACCATACTTGCGCGCATGGAGGACAAAGGCTGGACTGAGGTCTGAAGGCCCCAAGGCAGTCTCAGTCGGAATATCCCAGGCGCGTCAGACTGGCCTGGTCGGCGGACCAGCTCTTTTTCACCTTCACCCACAGGCGCAGGTAGACCTTGGTCTGGAAGAACTCTTCCAGTTGCTTGCGCGCCTCTGTGGCGGTTTCCTTGAGCGCCAGACCGCCCTTGCCCACCAGAATGGCTTTCTGGTTCTGGCGTTCCACCCAGATGATGGCGCCTATGCGGTACATTCGGGGCTGGGCATCGAATTCCTCGATTTCCACCGTGGTGGAATACGGCAGTTCCTTGTGGTAACGGCGGGTGATCTGTTCGCGGATCAGCTCGGCGGCAAAGAAGCGCTCGGGACGATCGGTGATCTGGTCTTCGGGGTAAAAATTCTCACCTTCGGGCAGCGCCTGCAAAATGATCTCTTCCAGGTGATCGCAGTTGTCGCCGGTGCGGGCGGATACGGGCACCACGGTGTCGATACCGGTTTTTTCCGTCAGGGAGGCCAACAGGGGAAGCAGGTCTTCACGCTGCTTCAGTGTGTCGATCTTGTTGATGACCAGCATGGCGGGAAGTTTGCTCTCCTGAACCCGCTGCAGCACCATGTCGTCCTCGGCTGTCCAGTGACCGGCATCCACCAGCATCACCACCAGATCCACACCCGCGAGTACGCTGGTCGCGGTTCGGTTGAGATAGCGGTTCATGGCCTTGTCGCCACGCTGGTGGATGCCCGGCGTATCGATATAGACGATCTGGCCATCTTTCAGGGTGCTGATGCCGAGAATACTGTGGCGGGTGGTCTGGGGTTTGTGAGAAGTGATGGCCAGCTTCTGCCCCAGCAAACGGTTCAGCAGCGTGGATTTGCCCACATTGGGTCGCCCGACCAGGGCGACATGTCCCGCCCGGTGTGTCATGAAAGCGGTTTCCCGATACTTTTCAATACCTTTCTGGCCGCTTCCTGTTCGGCCTTGCGGCGGCTGCTTCCTTCACCGGTTGCAGTGATATCCAGGCTGCCCACCACGCATTGCACGATGAAACGCTGTTCGTGGGCGCTGCCTTCCACCGATATGACTTCGTATGCGGGCAAGGCCTTGCCCCGGGCCTGCAGAAGTTCCTGCAACCTGGTCTTGGCGTCCTTGGGTTGTTCCTGGGGCGAACAGTTGGCAAGCCGTTCCTTGAGCACACGCCTGATCAGGGCTCTTGCAGGCTCAATACCTGAATCCATGTACACGGCAGCGATGAGCGCTTCCACGGCGTCCGAGAGGATGGAGTCCCGGGTCTGTCCACCACTGCGCAATTCACCAGTACCCAGGATGAGATACTCTCCAAGTTCCAGCTTCCTTGCCACGGAAGCCAGGGTTTCCCGCTTCACCAGCTGGGCGCGCGCACGGCTGAGTTCTCCTTCACTGGCATTAGGGTGTCGCTGGAAAAGGTTCTCGGCAACCTCGAAGCCGAGGATGGCATCCCCGAGAAACTCCATGCGTTCATTGTTTCTGGAACCGGCACTGCGGTGCGTCAATGCCTGAACCAGCAGGGATTCATCCCGAAAATCGTATCCCAGTCGCCGTTGCAGGCGTTTCAGATCAGCCACCCGGTTTTCCTGGAACTATTTCCATTCCACCTCTTTGTGAAACTTCATGAGCACTGAGACATTGCCCGCGACAGGCTTGGTGATTTCATAGTCCAGCACCATGCTGGTCTTGCCCTTGCTGCGATCGATCTTGAGATACTTCTGGTCGAAATCATAGATGCTGTTGATATTGATGCGCCGGTTGAATATCTTGCGCAACTCTTTGGGCGCGGCCCGGCGATATTCGGGATCGTCCCTGATGCTCTCCAGCATCTTGCTCATGGAATAAAACTCCATATAGCTGGGTACCATCCTCATACCCAGCAGCACGAAAAAGAGTATGATGGCAATGAGCATGATCCAGCCCGTGATGCTCATGCCCTGCTGATGTTTTTTCAGATACTGCATGCTTGTTCTCTCCTCACAGCGGTCTGTTAGTGAATGCTCTGCCCGACACGTGACCAGTCGAATATACCCGAACGGTTCGGATCAAAACTTAACCATATCATAAAGGCCTTGCCAACCAAATTCTGTTCGGGGACGAAGCCCCAGCAACGGCTGTCGTTGCTGTTGTCCCTGTTGTCGCCCATCACGAAGTAATGTCCTTCTGGCACTGTTACTTCTCCGCCTGCAAGCACATGGCAGCCAGGGCCGAAATCCGGTACCCGTGGATTGATGAGTATGGAATGCTCCACGCCGTCGAGATTTTCCCGCAGTTTCCAGGCGCCCTGCATGCGTTTGCCGGAACCCACGGCCTCATAGGTGCCAATGCGCTCCTGTGGCATGGCCTTGCCATTCACATAGAGTGTCTTGTTGTGATAGGCAATGCGGTCGCCTGGCAGGCCGATGAGGCGTTTGATGTAATCGAGCTTCGGTTCCTTTGGATAACGAAACACCACCACGTCTCCCCGCTGGGGCTCGTCGATTTCCACCAGTTTGCTCTTGGTCACCGGCATGCGCAAACCATAGGCAAACTTGTTGACCAGGATGAAATCACCCACGAGCAAAGTGGGCATCATGGAACCGGAAGGAATCCTGAAAGGTTCCACGACGAAGGCGCGCAGCAGGAGCACGAACAGGAAGATGGGGAAAAAAGAGCGTGCGTAATCCACCATCAGGGGTTCCGCCTTCTTTTCTTTTTCCCCTGCATCGGCGCTGCTGACTCCCCGTCCGCGGAACAACAGTCTGTATCCACCCCAAATGACGCCGGAAGCTGCGGTGGCAAAAGCCAGAGCCGATTCTATGTCGCGGTTGTACAACAGCCAGATGAAGCCCGCAACGGTGACTACGAGAACGAGAAGGTCGATGATGGAAGTCTTGCGTTGGTTCTGGCTCATGAGTGAAATTGCTCCGGATCTGTTATTTGTCCTTGCCTACGTTGAGTACCGCAAGAAAGGCCTCCTGGGGAATCTCCACCCGGCCCACCTGCTTCATGCGTTTCTTGCCTGCCTTTTGTTTCTCCAGCAGTTTGCGCTTGCGGGTGATGTCCCCCCCATAGCACTTGGCCGTCACGTTCTTGCGCAGGGCCTTGACCGTGGAACGGGCAATGATCTTGCTGCCAAGAGCGGCCTGTATGGCCACCTCGAACATCTGCCGGGGAATGATCTCCTTCATCTTCTCCGTCAGTTCCCTGCCCCGGCTTTCGGCATAATCGCGATGCACGATGAGGGACAGGGCATCCACCCGCTCGCCGTTGATGAGAATATCCAGCTTCACCAGGTTGGCGGCCTGGAAGCGGTCCAGCTCATACTCGAAAGAGGCATAGCCCCGGCTCACGGACTTGAGGCGGTCGAAGAAGTCCAGGACCACTTCGTTCATGGGCAGGTCATAGACCAGTTGCACCTGCCCCCCCAGGTACTGCAGGTTCTTCTGCACGCCGCGTTTCTCGATGCACAGGTTGATGACATTGCCCAGATAGTCCTGGGGCACCAGGATATGGGCCTCGATGATGGGCTCGCGGATCTCGGCGATCTGACCGGGGTCGGGCAGGTCTGCCGGATTGTCCACCATGACGATGCTGCCATCGGTTTTCTCCACCTCGTAGATGACCGTTGGCGCCGTGGTGATGAGATCCAGGTCGTATTCGCGCTCCAGGCGCTCCTGGATGATCTCCATGTGCAGCATGCCCAGGAAGCCGCAGCGGAAGCCGAAGCCCAGGGCCTGAGAGGTTTCCGGCTCGAAATGCAAGGCGGCATCGTTGAGGCGCAGTTTATGCAGGGCCTCGCGGAAGTTCTCGTAGTCGTCCGAGCTGACAGGATACAGGCCGGCGAACACCCGGGGCTGCATTTCCTTGAAACCCGGCAGGGGCTCGGCGGCCGGGTTGTCCGCCAGGGTGATGGTATCGCCCACGGGGGCCGCGTCGATCTCCTTGATGCCAGCGATGACATAGCCGACTTCACCAGTGGCCAGTTCCGGCATGTCCTTGCGCTTGGGGGTGAACACACCAACCTTTTCTGCCTGATAAGTGCGGCCGGTTGACATGATCACGAATTTGTCCCGGCGCTTGATGCTGCCGTTCATGACCCGAATCAGGGAGATGACCCCCACGTAAGGATCGAACCAGGAATCAATGATCAGAGCCTGGAGGGGGCCTTCGGGGTCACCAGAAGGCGGAGGGATGCGTTCCACCAGAGTTTCCAGAAGTTCCTCGATGCCCTGCCCTGTCTTGGCACTGACCCGCAAGGCGTCCTCGGCCTCGATGCCGATGATTTCCTCGATCTCGGTGATGACCCGCTCGGGCTCGGCGGAGGGCAGATCAATCTTGTTGAGCACGGGCACCACTTCCAGGCCCTGTTCGATGGCGGTATAGCAGTTGGCCACGCTCTGGGCCTCCACGCCCTGGGCGGCATCCACCACCAGCAGCGCGCCCTCGCAGGCGGCAAGGGAGCGGGAGACTTCGTAGGAGAAATCCACATGACCAGGGGTGTCGATGAAGTTCAGTTTGTAGATCTCGCCGTTCTTGGCCTTGAAATCCAGGGTGACGCTCTGGGCCTTGATGGTGATGCCCCGCTCCCTTTCCAGGTCCATGGAATCGAGCACCTGGGCCTCCATCTCCCTTTCCGTCAGGCCGCCGCAGATCTGGATGAAACGATCCGCAATGGTGGATTTCCCGTGATCGATATGGGCGATGATGGAAAAGTTTCGGATATGATCGAGTTTGGACATCAGACCTCAGGCAACAAGTCCCCTGCCGGGGAATCTCTGGAAAAACAGCAGCCGCGAATGATACTCCGGATCGGGAAAGTTTTCCCGGCAGATTTCTGTCAGCCGCAGGACCATCGTTGGTTCCCTGGCCATGGATGAGGCCGGGGGGCTGTCTCACCACCCCGGCCCAGATACAGATGACGGAGTTCTGCCGTCAGTCACCCGGCATGCGCAATGCCAGAAAGACCGGTCCACTCGGCTTCTGCAATAGCAGGGCCACGCTTTTTCCCGCAGGCGCCGCCTCGATGAGCTGCTGCAGCTGCGCAACCGAGGTGATTTTTTGGCCATCCATCATCAGGATCACGTCTCCGGCAGCAATTCCTGCCGCCGCAGCCGCGCCTTCGCTCACCTGGCGGACAAGCACCCCCTGTCCGGGGGGGATGTCCAGCTTCTTCCGGTCTTCGGCGCTGAGTTCGGACAAAACCAATCCAAGCCTGTCGCTCTGCGGCTTTTCCTGTTCCTTGAGCTTTGCTCCGGCCGTCTCTGTGTCCTCCTCGGCAGGCAGTTCGGCAATACGGATTTTCAGGGGAATCTCCTTGCCGGCGCGCAGCACCTTCAGCTCCACCTCGGTATTCACCGGCGTGGCGCCTACCAGCGGCGGCAGTTGGGAAGAATCCCTCAGGGGCTGACCGTTGAACTCGACAATCACGTCCCCCGTCTGCAAGCCGCCACGGGATGCCGGGGTATTCTCGATGACTTTGGAAACCAGCGCCCCCCGGGGATAGTTCATGCCAAAGGACTCTGCCAGCTGCCTGTCCACGTCCTGAATGAGCACGCCCAGATAGCCACGGGTGACATGACCGTCCTTGCGCAGCTGTTCGGCCACACTCATGGCCAGCTCGATGGGAACCGCGAAGGACAGACCCATGAAACCGCCGGAACGGCTGAATATCTGGGAGTTGATGCCCACGACCTCCCCATCCATGTTGAAAAGCGGTCCCCCGGAATTGCCTGGATTGATGGCCACGTCCGTCTGAATATAGGGAACATAATTCTCGCTGGGCAGGCTGCGTCCCTTGGCACTGACGATCCCGGCAGTAACCGTGGCCTCGAAACCGAAGGGAGAGCCTATGGCCAGCACCCATTCTCCGATCTTCAGATCCTTGCTGCTACCGATCTTCACCACGGGCAGGTCAGTGGCATCGATTTTCAGCAGGGCGATATCGCTGGCCTCATCAGAGCCTACCACCTTTGCCTCATAGGCCTTGCGGTTGTTCAGGCGGACGATGATTTCATCCGCAGCATCCACCACGTGGTAATTGGTGAGCACATAGCCATCGCCAGATATGATGAAGCCAGATCCCAGTGACTCCGTGTCTTCCGGCGGCAGGCTGCCCTGCCTGTCTTCGAAAAAACGCCGGAACAGCTCATTGAAGGGGCTGTTTTCCGGCAACGGCATGTTTTCCGGGGAATGGAAGGGGTGGGGATTACGGCTGTTATGAGACACGGTGCTGATGTTCACCACGGCTGGCGCATTTTCCTCCACCAGTTGTGTGAAGTCCGGCAGGCCACGGGCGTTGGCATGTACAGCCGTCGCCAGCAGCATCAACAGCCCCTGAAGGCAGAAAATCATGTACCTGGTTCTTGCGCTCATTCTTTTGCTGTTCCTTTCATATCCGTAAATGGCGTTACCAAGCCTGGGGGAGAAAGCACCCGCAAGACCCGCGCCTGAAATACTTGTTTCTTGGACAGCCTGTCACTGTAACGCCTGATAGCGGCGAGGGAAAGGAAAAAGCCGCCAATCCCCCCCACCACACTGAACAGCTCGGCCTGTCCGTCATCCGGCGCCGATCCCAGCCAGGAAGCAACAATGGCGCCGCCGATGAGACCCAGCAGCGGAACCAGATAGATGAGCAGAGAGGCAGTTTGCAACGCGGCTTCATCCAGGCCGATGACTACCTGATCCCCTTTTTTGGCCCGAGCTTCATTGCGCGCACGAAAGGAGCGGGTGCGGCTGGGAAACAGGCTTTCCACCAGGGATGTGCCACAACCGCCCTTTGCCGCGCAGCTGCCGCAGGCGGATTTCTTGCGGGTCATCACCTCTGCAATATCACCATCGATGGCGAGAACGACGCCTTCCTCTTCCAGCATGACGACAGTCCTCAGGAGCCGCGGGGGCGGATACTGTTGGCGAGAAACTCAAGCGTGCGTAACGGGACTTCCCCCACCACCGTGAGCTGGTACCCCTTGAACTGGCGACCCAGAACCTTCATGGAACCCAAGGTGGTAAAGCCCTCGAAAGCCTTGTCCCCCTCTTTCATGGGCTCGAGGTAAAGGGAAACCGTGGCCAGCCCGTCCGAGAACACGAAATGATGCAAATCGGTGCTGGAAGAGCGCTGGTGACTCACCAGGCGAAATCCTTTCGGCATGGCCTCGAACTGCCAGGATGCATCTGTCTGCTGAACTTCCTTCAAGGGCTGCTGACGGGGGACATCGACAGGATCGGCGCCTCCTTCCAGACTGGCAAGGCTGATCTCGGGGTCCCTGTTCTCCGGTTCCGGAGGTTCTTCTCTATCTCCCTGAAGAGAACCGAGGTCGACGTCCGTGATACGCAGATCAGTGAACATGATGCGTGACTGCATGACATTCTCACTGTCGATGACCGTCAGCTCCAGGGGCAAAGCGCTCATCTTGTCCAGAATCAGGCGATAGCCGTAACGCAGCTCATCCTTGGGCAACAGCAGGATGGCGACGCCGGTCTTTCCTGCCACTCGGGCGCCGCCGCCCATCTGCAGATCGTAGTTCTGCTCGAGTTCACCCAGCTGCAGAGATTTCAAGGGGGTGAGTTTGCCAACCGCCGGTTGCCGGGACACCTGCAACTTGCCATCGTTGTTGGTGATGACGGTAATGGAATGCGCATCCCGAATGACCTTCCTGGGCGGGCCGGTGAGCGAAGACAGAGACTCCCGGGGGCCTTGTTCACTGTTTTCATGGCGAATATACATGGCTTCCAGGGATTTGCCGCACTGATAGACGAAACGTCCTTCATAGTTGACACTCAGAACCGCCTGGTTCATGCGCTCCAGCCACTGGACGGCTTCATCATGACTGCTCTGCTCTGCAGCGAAAGCGGTGCCGAAAAGGCTGGTCAATACCAGCAGTACTGCCTTCATCAGGCTATTGCGCGGGTTGGTCATAGCTTACGAAAGAGGTGTAAGGCATGACGCCCTGTACGCCGCCCGGCGCTGCTGCATACTGGCTGTGCTGTTCCAGGTAACGGTTCAGGCGACTGCGGGTGGTTTTGTCTTCTATGGTCTTCCAGTGATTTTCCTGTTTGACGGTGAGCGCCGGCTCGGGTGTCACTTCGCCGATGGGCTGGGCCACGATGCGCCGTCCCAGATCCTGCGGTGCCTGGAGCTGGTTGTCTCCATTGATGAGCTGGGGACCCAACAGGATGCCGACCGCCGCCACTGAAGCCGCCAAGGCGGTTCCTGCTACCGGTTGTACCCAACGCGGCAGCCGCCTTGAAGTTCGCGCGGGCGCCAACACAGTGGGCTCGGATTCCAGCCGGGCGCTGACGCGGCTCACCAGTTCCATGGAGGAAATGCGAATCTCCTCTCCCCGCAGGCTGTCGCTGATCAACTGATAACGCGCCAGGGTGGCGCGCAATTCGGGATCCTTGCTGATCCGGCGGCTCGTGTGGAGCATCTCCAGTTCGCTGGCTTCGTTGTCGATGACCGCGGACAACAGATCTCTATCCAGTTGGTTTCCGTTTTCAGACATGGCGTGCGCTCTCGTATCAATTCAAAAGAGGTCTCAACTTCTTGTCGATGGCATCGCGTGCACGAAAGATCCGTGAACGTACGGTGCCGATCGGACAGTCCATTGCCTGGGCAATTTCCTCGTAACTCAGTCCTTCCAGTTCCCGCAGACTGATGGCGGTTCGCAAATCATCGGGCAGCTCGCTCAGGGCATCCCGAATCGTACGGGCTATTTCGTCCTGCAGCAACAGGTGTTCCGGCGTATCGAACTCCCTGAGCCTGGCACCGGAATCCATCTGTTCCGCGGTTACCGCTTCCACGTCGTCTGCCGGGGGCCTGCGGCCCTTGGCAGCCAGGTGATTCTTGGCTGTATTGATGGCAATCCGGTACAACCAGGTATAGAAGGCGCTATCACCGCGAAACTTCGGTAACGCCCGGTAAGCCTTGATGAAAGCCTCCTGGCTGACGTCGAACACCTCGCTGCTATCGTGAATGTAGCGCGAGATGATGTTTGCCACCTTCTGCTGATACTTCAGAACCAGCAGGTCGAAAGCCTTCTTGTCGCCTTTTTTTACTTTTTCCACCAACCTCAGGTCGGCTTCGGCGCTCGAGGTCATGGCTTACTCCCAGGGCCACGTCCCCATGGCTTTCTTCTCTTATGCCAATGTGACATGCTTATTGTCATAAAGTTCTGTTTCATGAATACTTTATTGCGGCTTCCCCGGGAGGGCGGGAGTACTTTGTGAGTCAGGCCCTATTATGTCAAAAAAACACGATTACGATGTTCTGATTATCGGCAGCGGGGCGGCCGGCCTCAGCTTGGCGCTGCGCCTGCCGGAAAGCACCCGGATAGCAGTGGTTTCCAAGCGGGAACTGAAGGAAGGCAACACCCTGTATGCCCAGGGAGGCATCTCCGCGGTGCTGGATGAAGCAGATTCCATGGAATCCCATATCCAGGACACCCTGGAAGCGGGCGCCGACCTGTGTGAAGAGGAGATCGTCAAGCTGGTGGTGGAACATGGGCCGCAGAATATTCGCTGGCTGCTGAACCAGGGAGTGGAGTTCACTCAGCAGCCGCCGACGGGCTCTTCCGGTTATCACCTCACCCGGGAAGGCGGACACAGCCATCGCCGGGTTGTGCATGCCGCAGACGCCACAGGCCGCGTAGTGGAACTCAGCCTGGAGGATCAGGCCCGCCGGCATGCCAATATCGACCTTCTGGAATACCATATCGCCATCGACTTGGTATGCACGCCCAGAAACGATGGCAGCCGGGCGCGGCGCTGCCATGGCGCCTATCTGCTGGACCTGAAGAAAGACCAGGTGAGGACCATGGGCGCCCGCTGCGTGGTTCTGGCCACGGGCGGTTCCAACAAGGTGTATCTGTACACCAGCAATCCGGATGTGGCCACAGGAGACGGCATCGCCATGGGCTGGCGGGCCGGCTGCCGGGTGGCCAACATGGAATTCATTCAGTTTCATCCCACCTGCCTCTATCATCCCGACGCCAAGTCCTTCCTGATTTCCGAGGCGGTGCGGGGCGAAGGGGGCAAACTGGTGCTGCCCGACGGCCGGCGTTTCATGGACGACTATGACCCGCGGGGTGAACTGGCACCGCGGGACATCGTGGCCCGGGCCATCGACAACGAGATGAAGAAGCACGGCCTGGACAATGTGTTCCTGGATATCAGCCACCGGGACGCGGACTTCATCCGCAGCCATTTTCCCACCATCTACAGCCGCTGTCTCGAACTGGGCATGGACATCACCCGGGAGCCCATTCCCGTGGTGCCTGCCGCCCACTACACCTGTGGCGGTCTGTGGACGGACAGCAGGGCACGCACCGATATCCTGGGGCTCTATGCCGTGGGCGAGACGGCCTACACGGGCCTGCACGGCGCCAACCGCATGGCCAGCAATTCACTGCTGGAATGCCTGGTGTTCAGCGAACTGGCGGCAAAGGACATTGCCGGGCAGCTTCGACAGCAGGACGAACCCCTGCCATCCCTGCCTCCCTGGGACGAGAGCCGGGTCACGGACTCTGACGAAGAAGTGGTGGTGGCCCACAACTGGGACGAACTGCGCCGTTTCATGTGGGACTATGTGGGCATCGTGCGCCGCAACAAGCGCCTGGCCCGGGCCCGGCGGCGCATCAATCTGCTGCAGCACGAGATTCGTGAGTACTACAGCAACTTCCGGGTCACCAACGACCTACTGGAGCTGCGCAACCTGGCAGACGTGGCCGAACTCATCATACTTTCGGCCCAGTTGCGCCGGGAAAGCCGTGGCCTGCACTTCAACAAGGATTTTCCCTGGCGGGACGACAGCCAGCGCCGACCCACCATCCTGATACCGGACAATTACGTTCCCAGGGACAAGTAGATTTACTGGTCGGACTTCAGTCCGACATTATTGCCTCGTTGGGGCACCGTTGTCGGGCTCAAGCCCGACCTACGGTCTTGGCACCAAACCACATCATGCAATATGCTATCGCGCGGCAGAAAACAGCCGGAAGAAGTTCTCTCCTGTCCGTTCGATGAGTTCTTCCACATCCATGTTGCGCACTTCAGCCACTTTCTCCGCCACATGGCGCACATGACGGGGTTCGTTGGGCTTGCCGCGATGAGGCACCGGCGCCAGATAGGGTGAGTCGGTTTCGATGAGCAGGCGGTCCAGGGGAACTTGAGCGGCCACCTCCCGTAGCTCAGCAGCATTGTTGAAGGTGACGATGCCGGAGAAAGAGATATAAAACCCCATGTCCAGGGCGGCTTTGGCCATTTCCCAGTTCTCGGTGAAACAGTGCAGTACGCCGCCAGCGTCCCGGGCATTTTCCTCAGCCATGATCTTCAGGGTATCTTCCCGGGCATCACGGGTGTGGATGATTAAAGGCTTACCCGAGGCAATGGCGGCGCGGATATGGGTGCGGAAGCGGTCTTTCTGCCAGCCAAGGTCCCCTTCACTGCGAAAGAAATCCAGGCCGGTTTCCCCGATGGCCACGTTCTTCGGCTGCGCGGCCAGTTCCAGCAGTTCCTTTACCGTAGGTTCATGGCGGTCCTGGTCATTGGGATGGACGCCTGCGGAAACGGAAATGTCCGGATAAGGTTCCACCAGGGTGAGCATGTCAGGATAGCTTTCCAGGTCGATGCTCACGCACAGCATGTGCCCCACGCCGGCGTCACGGGTGGCCTGCACGAAAGCGGAAAAATCACCCCCATGGGGCGACAGGTCCACCCGGTCCAGGTGGCAATGGGAATCGACCAGCACGATGAGGATGCTCTACATGGTGTCCGTGGGCTTGTCCAGCTCCAGCATGCCCGCCAGATGCAGCTCGATCTTGTTACGGGTCACGCCTTCATCATGAGGACCGAATTGCACGCCGATGCCCGCCGTGCGGTTGCCCATGGCGCCTACAGGAGTGATCCAGATGATCTTGCCTGCCACGGGTACGCGCTCCGAATCATCCATGAGGTTGAGCAGGATGAACACGTCGTCGCCCAGCTTGTATTTCTTGATGGTGGGAATGAACAGGCCGCCGTTTTCCACGAAAGGCATGTAGGCGCGATAGAGCGTATCCTTGTCCTTGATGGACAGGTTGATGATTCCCTGCTGAAATCCCGGCATGGCCATGGTCGGTTCACCCCCTGGTGATGTGGCTCCATTCCAGCAAAATGCTTTCCAGAGCCAGTTGTGCGTTCAGATTGTTCGCACTCGCGCGCCTGATGTCGTGCAGGCTGTCGAGCAGTCGGTACAATGCCTTCAAGTCTACCCCATCATGCTGGCTTTGCAAGGGGGAGAGCTGTTCTCCCTGGACCTGCCTGCGGCGAATTACTTCCATAATCCAGGCTGACAGAAAAACCAGAAGCGGTTCCAGGTCCTCCTGTTTCAGCCAGGCCTCCGCGACGGTAACAGGCCTGGCCTGTCCCCTGGCCAGGGACAGAAAATCTTCCTTCAGCGCTCGGTGCTGCTGCAGAGCGCCATCAGCCACCCGTTTTTGCGCAAGCAAAGGTGCCCCGGCGGCCAGCCCCAAGGCCTCGCGGGCATCGGCCGGAGACAGCCCGGATTCCTGCAGCCAGCTCAGGGCCATGTTTTGTTCCGGAGGCGAAAAGCGCAACAGTTGGCAGCGGCTGCGTATGGTCACGGGCAGCCGCTCTGGAGAGGATGAGACCAGCAGCATCAGGGTACCGGGTATGGGTTCTTCCAGGGTCTTGAGCAGGGCGTTGGCCGCGCCCGGCCCCATGGCATGAGCCGGTTCGATGATGAACACCCGGTGGCCGTTCTCACCCACGCTCAGGGTATTGCCGCTCACCAGGTCGCGAATGGCATCGATGCGTATCACGCTGCTGTCTTCGTCCGGGCTCACCAGGCGCAGATCAGGGTGACTGCCCGCCTGCAGCAGCAGGCATTGGCGGCAGCGTCCGCAGGCATCACCATGCTCATCGGGCTGCTCACAGAGCATACTTCGGGCCAGCCGCCGGGCAAAAGCCAGCTTGCCCAGTCCTTCCGCGCCTGCCAGCAGCAGGGCGTGAGGCAGGCGGTTCTGCTGGCGGCTGCGCTGCAGCCGTACCCAGGGTTCCTGATGCCAGGGCAGTCTCTCAGTCATGTCGGCGCTGTTCCAGGAAGGCCAGGATGACGGCGCGAACCTGAGCCTGGACTTCCGTCAGGGGACGCGACGCATCGATGATTTTCACCCGCTCGGGTTCCTGTTCGGCAATGTTCAGATAGGCCTGGCGCACGCGCTGGAAGAACGCCAGGGCTTCACTTTCGAAACGGTCGGGAGAGGAACGTTTGCCGGCGCGCGCCAGCCCCTGCTCCACGGGCAGATCCATGAGCAGAGTGAGTTGGGGGCGGATGTCGCCCTGTACCCAGGCTTCCAGCGTGGCGATACGTCTCATATCCATTCCGCGGCCGCCGCCCTGGTAAGCGTAGCTGGCATCGGTGAAACGGTCGCACAGCACCCACTGCCCTACACACAGGGCGGGCAGTATCTTCTGCTGCAGATGCTCGGCCCGGGCGGCAAACATGAGCAGCAGCTCCGTGTCCTCGTGCATGCCCGTGTGCTTGTGCCCCAAGAGCAGCTGGCGCAGATCCTCACCCAGGGGGGTGCCACCGGGCTCACGGGTTTGCAGCACATCGAAGCCGTTTTCCTTGAGCAGCTTCAGCACTTCCGCCATGCAGGTGCTCTTGCCCGCACCTTCGATGCCTTCCAGGGTGATGAATGATCCTTGCATGACGGTTATCGTTTCCTGAGCTGGTATTTGCGCACGGCGGCGTTGTGCTGTTTCAGGGTAGCAGAAAACTGGTGGCTGCCATCACCCCTGGCCACGAAGTAGAGGGCTTTTCCCTTGGCCGGATGGGCCACGGCCAGAAGCGCGCCGCGTCCCGGCATGCAGATGGGCGTGGGCGGCAGGCCAGAAATCACATAGGTATTGTAGGGCGTGGCTTTGCGCAGGTCCTTGCGGCGGATGTTGCCTTTGTAACTGGCACCCATGCCGTAGATGACCGTGGGATCCGTCTGCAGTTTCATGCCCTTTTGCAGACGGCGGATGAACACCCCGGCGATGCGGTCGCGCTCCCCTGCCCGGCCCGTCTCCTTCTCCACGATGGAGGCAAGGATGAGCATTTCATAGGGAGACTTCAAAGGCAGATTCTCGTCTCTTTCCTTCCAAGCCGCAGCCAGCTGTGCTTCCATAGAGGCATAGGCCCGGCGCAGCAGTTCCAGGTCGGAAAAGCCTCGGGGGAAGTGATAGGTGTCGGGAAAGAAACGTCCCTCGGGGTGTTCTCCGGCATGTCCCAGACGAGCCATGATTTCCTCGTTGGACAGTCCCTTCAGCTGGTGCTGCAGTTGTTCATGCGCATGAATGGCCTGCATCATCTGTCCGAAGGTCCAGCCTTCCACCAGAGTGATGGAATGGCTGACGGTCTTGCCCGCCACCAGCAGGTCCAGCAAGGCCACGGGCGTAAGACCGGAAGGCAGATGATATTCTCCCGCCTTGATCTGGGTGGCCTCGTGATGCAGTCGCCCGTACAGACGCAACAGGCGGGCATCGTTCAGCACGCCCTCTTTTTCCAGCTGTGCCGCCAGCCCCCCCAGGGACATGCCCTGGGGTATGGCCAGGGTCATGCCCTGATCAGGAATCGCCAGGGGCTGGACGAGAAATTCCCGGTACTGATACCAGACCAGCGCCGCCAGGAAGCCGCCCAGCAGCACTACGGCCAGGGTGGCCCTGAGCAGCAGTTTCAGAAGTACCCGGATCATGGCGCGAAAACCCGCCTGCGCGCGGTATCCATCACGGGATGGGCGTCCAGACCGGGCCGCCAGTTCTGACCGATGATGGCAGCCACCCGGCGTATGCCCAGCAGGGAACTGCTGAAATAGATCGCATCGGCGTTCACCAGGTCTTGCTGATAAAGCCTTGTCTCCTCCACGGGCATGTCCATGTCCTGGGCGGTATCCATGATGAGCTGCCGGGCCACGCCCACCACACCGTTTTCATCCAGCCGGGGCGTCAGCAGGCGGTCAGCCTGCTGCAGGAAGATGTTGGCGGCAATACCTTCCACCACCCGGTCCCGGATGTCCAGCATGATGCCTTCCCCGGCATCCGCGGGCAGCTCCTGCCGGGCCATGACCTGCTCCAGGCGGTTGAGATGTTTGAGGCCGGCAAGGACGGGATTCAGTCCCAGCCGCCGGGGCGAGACAGCGACCCGTAGCGGGGTATCGGTCGGACCGTCCCAGGAAAACAGGGACAGAATGCGCGTGACTGTTGTATCGGCAGGCGCATAGCCGCGTTCGCTGCAACCACGTGTCAGAATGATCTTGAGCACGCCCTGCTGATGGCCGCCAATGAGTTCCC
>JALVNE010000035.1 GCA_027026755.1 Sedimenticola sp.
CTCAGCCGCAAGGGCGTGGAAGCCGAGTATATTCATGACCTCAAGGGCCTGAACCAGCGCAGCCCCTGGCTGGCGCTGATGATGATGCTCATCCTGTTCTCCATGGCCGGGGTGCCGCCCACGGTCGGTTTCTTCGCCAAGCTGTTCGTGCTGGATGCCCTGGTCAATGCCGGCATGCTGTGGCTGGCCGTGGTGGCCGTGTTCTTCTCGGTGATCGGCGCCTACTACTACCTGCGGGTGGTCAAGGCCATGTATTTCGACAAACCCATCTCCCAGGCGGCCATAGTCGCGGGCGCCGGGTCCCGCCTGGCCATCTCCGTGAATGGCCTGGCCATGCTGTATTTCGGTATCTTTCCCGCTTCGCTGCTGACCCTGTGCCAGGCGGCGATGCGCTCTCTATAGCAAGGGGTCGGAGTCAAATCAGGGGGATGTTGTGTAAATTCAACCGCTTATGGTGATTTGACTCCGACCCCTTGCTATTTCACCAGTAACTTACTTGTCCAAACGGTTCAGTTCCACCCGCCGGTTCTTGGCCATGCCTTCCGGGGTATCGTTGCTGGCGATGGGGCGCTCTTCGCCATAGCCCCGGGCGATGAGGTTGTCGGCGTTGACGCCGTGGTCCACGAGATATTTCATCACCGCGATGGCGCGGCGCTCGCTCAGCTTCTTGTTATAGGCTTCATCAGCCCGGCTGTCGGTATGCCCGGATACTTCGAGTTTGACTTCCGGATGCTTTTTCAGCGTGGCGACCACCCGGTCGAGTATGGCGATGGAATCGTCGGTCAGCTCGTCGGAATCCGTGTGAAAGTTGACGCCGTGCAGGATCATGGCATCAGTGTCCTGACAGCCAAAGGCATTCACCTTTGCACCGGCCGGGGTGTTGGCGCACAGGTCTGACAGATCGTTCACGCCATCCTGGTCCTTGTCCGTGCTCTCTGTCTGGGCGGGCGCCTGTTCCTGCACGGGTGGTGCGGCAAACAGGGGCAGAACGGGCGTATCCCACCAGGAGCCGTTCCATCGGTTATAGCTGTTGCCGCGGCCACGGCCTGACATATTGCCGTTGAAACCGAAATTCATGTCGCCGACGCCGTCCATCAAGCCGTCCATGGGCCCCCAGCTGCCACTGTCATACCAGGGCATGTAGTTGCGGCCATAGGGGGTGCCCCAAGCCGGAGCGGGATAGTAGGGAGAGGGGCCATAGGCGGGAACAGGCGCCGGGAACCGCGGGGTGCCAGGAGTGGCTGCCTGGGGAATGCGGGACGCAGCGGCCTGGTCATGAGCAGGGCCGGCGGCCTGTGCTTGCGGGCGCATCCAGGCGGGCGGCTGGCCCATGGGGCGATGTAGGCGGTTGCTACTTTCCCTTACCCAGGCGGGCGGGGTGGGTGCATGGTGTGTGGTGCTGCCGGCTGGCTGGCAGTCTTGTTGTGCCAATATCTGGGCCGAAAATATGCCGGGGCCGGAAACAAACAGGATGGCGGCGATTGCCTTGTTCAGCGTTTTCATATGAGTAACGTCCTCCGCAGGAAGATTCGATTTTTCAGATCTCTCCTCGAACAGCTGTTGCAACAGGAGTAATGATCCGGTCTTGTTGCCGACACAAACTGCGGTTCAGGCAAATCCTTCCGTATATTAGAATATTCTAATATTTATTTCAACCAGATGTTCAGGATGGGTTAAGCCAACCTATAGCAGTATCATCTACAGGAAACCCGCTCTGTTGGCATAATGCAGGCAGATCCATGGGTTCAGGAAGGATTCAGAAAATCCATAGCAGGTTGCTTTTATGAACATTCACATCAAGCTTCATCTCATCCTGCCGCTGGCGGGATTGTGCCTGTGGTCATTGTCTGCCGTTGCGGGAGGGAAGGATCACAGCATAAGAGGCGACTATCAGGACAAGGCCGAATCGGTCATGCGAAAAAAGGCGTTTCGCCGGGGCATCAGTCTGGATGAGGCCGTACACCGGGCGCGGCAGGCAACCCGTGGGCGGGTTCTGTCGGTTCAGGAACTGGACTCGGAGTATCAGGTACGTCTGCTCACCCCGGATGGTGTGGTGAAACGCTTGCGTATCGACCCTCAAACCGGTGAAATTCTGCATTAGCCATGCATTTACTGCTGATCGAAGATGATACCCCGCTCCTGGAGCAACTGGCCCGTCAGCTCGAAGCCAAAGGCTATGCGGTGGCCAAAGCCGGTGATGGGACCGAGGGACTGTATCTGGGCAGAGAGCTGCCCGTGGACATTGCCATCATCGACCTGGGGCTGCCGGAT
>JALVNE010000036.1 GCA_027026755.1 Sedimenticola sp.
ATTCCCGAGGAAAAGATCGTCAAGAAGTGGCGCCTGCAGCCCGGCAAGATGTTCCTCATCGACATGGAACAGGGCCGCATCATCGACGACGAGGAAATCAAGGCGGAACTGGCCACCGCCAGGCCCTACCAGCAATGGCTGGACAACACCCAGATCCGCCTGGAAAACCTGCCCCCCGCCGTGGGCACCATGGCGCCGGACGAGGAGGTGCTGCTGGACCGTCAGCAGGCCTTTGGCTACAGCAAGGAAGACCTGAACATCCTGCTCACGCCCATGGTATGCACGGGGCAGGAGGCCATTGGCTCCATGGGCGCGGACAACCCCCCTTCGGTGCTGTCCGACCGGCCGCGGCATCTGAGCACCTATTTCAAGCAGAACTTCGCCCAGGTGACCAACCCGCCCATCGATCCCATCCGGGAAGAGATCGTCATGTCCCTGGTGTCCCTCATCGGCCCGCGGCCCAACCTGCTGGGCCTGGGCAGTGGTGGCGAAACCATGCGCCTGGAAGTCAAGCAGCCGGTGCTCACCAATGCTGACCTGGAAAAAATCCGCCAGATCGAGGGGCATTGCGACGGTGCTTTCCGCACCCGCACCCTGAACATCACCTATCCCGCCGCCCATGGCCCCGAGGGCATGAAGGATGCCCTGACCGCCCTCTGTGACGCGGCGGAAAAGGCGGTGCTGGACGGTTACAACATCCTGATTCTGTCGGATCGCCGGGTGGATGCCGACAACCTGGCCATCCCCGCCCTGCTGGCGACTTCCGCGGTACATCACCATTTGATCCGCAAGGGATTGCGCACGGATTCCGGCCTGGTGGTGGAAACCGGCGCGGCCCTGGAAGTGCATCATTTTGCCACCTTGGCAGGTTATGGCGCCGAAGCCGTCAACCCCTACCTGGTGTTCGAAACCATCCAGGACATGCTGCCCGAGCTGCCGGAGGAATTGGACTTCGAAGAAGCCCAGAAGCGCTACATCAAGGCCGTGGGCAAGGGCCTGCACAAGGTCATGTCCAAGATGGGCATTTCCACCTATCAGTCCTATTGCGGCGCACAGATCTTCGATGCCGTGGGCCTGTCCAGCGAGTTCGTGGAGAAATACTTCACTGGCACCGCCACCACCATCGAAGGCATCGGCCTGGATGAAGTGGCAAGGGAAGCCGCCCGCTGGCACGAGAATGCCTTTGGCGACGCCCTCATCTACCGCAAGCAGCTGGATGTGGGTGGCGACTACGCCTGGCGCCAGCGCGGCGAGGCCCATGTCTGGACCCCGGACACCATCGCCAAGCTGCAGCATGCCGTGCGTGGCAATGATGCCAAGACCTACGAGGAATACTCACGTCTGGTGAACGAGCAGAGCGAAAAGCTGCTCACCCTGCGCGGCCTCATGGAATTCAAATGGGCGGACAAACCCATTCCCCTGGATGAGGTGGAGCCCGCCAAGGAGATCGTCAAGCGTTTCGCCACTGGCGCCATGTCTTTCGGCTCCATTTCCTATGAAGCCCATTCTACCCTGGCGGTGGCCATGAACGCCCTGGGCGGCAAATCCAATACCGGGGAAGGCGGCGAAGAGCCCGAGCGCTTCAACCCCTTGCCGGACGGCTCGCCCAACCCCGAGCGTTCCGCCATCAAGCAGGTGGCCTCCGGTCGTTTCGGCGTGACCACCGAATACCTGGTGAACGCCGACGACATCCAGATCAAGATGGCCCAGGGCGCCAAGCCCGGCGAGGGCGGCCAGCTTCCCGGCCACAAGGTGAACAAGCAGATCGCCCGGGTGCGGCATTCCACCCCCGGCGTGGGCCTGATCTCGCCGCCGCCGCACCATGACATCTATTCCATCGAAGACTTGGCGCAGCTCATTCACGACCTGAAGAACGTGAATCCCAAGGCGCGTATTTCCGTGAAGCTGGTGTCCGAAGTGGGCGTGGGCACCGTGGCCGCTGGCGTTTCCAAGGCCCATGCCGATCACGTGACCATTTCCGGTTATGACGGCGGCACTGGCGCTTCGCCCCTGACCTCCACCAAACATGCCGGCTCCTCCTGGGAGATTGGTTTGGCGGAAACTCACCAGACCCTGGTGCTCAACCGCCTGCGTACGCGCATCTGCGTGCAGGTGGATGGCGGCATGCGCACCGGCCGCGACGTGGCCATCG
The DNA here is from genome assembly GCA_027026755.1 of Sedimenticola sp. GTDB lineage: Bacteria > Pseudomonadota > Gammaproteobacteria > Chromatiales > Chromatiaceae > Thiolapillus. The sequence continues at coordinate 2,153 of JALVNE010000036.1, forward strand.
GCGCCTTGCTGGGGGCGGACGAGTTTGGTTTTGCCACCGCGCCTCTGATTGCTGAAGGCTGCATCATGATGCGCAAGTGTCATCTGAACACCTGCCCCGTGGGCGTGGCCACCCAGGATCCCGAGCTGCGCAAGCGCTTCATGGGCAAGCCCGAGCATGTCATCAACTACTTCTTCTTCGTGGCCGAGGAGCTGCGCCAGATCATGGCCAGACTCGGTTTCCGCACCGTGGAGGAAATGATCGGCCAGGTGGACCGCCTGGACATGCGCCGGGCCGTGGATCACTGGAAGGCCCAGGGACTGGACTATTCCCGCCTGCTCACCAAACCCGAGGCGGCGCCCGGTGACAAGGTGTACAACTGCGAGGAGCAGGACCACGGCCTGGAGCAGGCCCTGGACAACCAGCTCATCGCGCAGGCCGGGCCTGCCCTGGAAAAAGGCGAGGCGGTACAGATCGAGGTGGACATCCACAACTACAACCGCAGCTTCGGCACCATGCTTTCCGGCCGGGTGGCGGAGAAATACGGTTTTGCCGGTCTGCCGGACGATACCATCCACATCAAGGCTTCCGGCACCGCCGGTCAGTCCCTGGGCGCCTGGCTGGCCCGGGGCGTGACCATAGAACTGGCTGGCGAAGGCAATGACTATGTGGGCAAGGGCCTGTCCGGCGGCCGCATCATCATCTATCCGCCGGCGGATTCCGCCATTGGCAAGGCCGAGGAAAACATCGTCGTCGGCAATACCGTGCTCTACGGCGCCATCAGCGGGGAATGCTATTTCCGCGGCGTGGCCGGCGAGCGCTTTGCCGTGCGCAACTCCGGCGCCACGGCGGTGGTGGAAGGCGTGGGCGACCATGGCTGCGAATACATGACCGGCGGCATCGTGGTGGTGCTGGGCGGCACCGGGCGCAATTTCGCCGCGGGCATGTCCGGCGGCATCGCCTATGTGCTGGACGAGGATGGCGGTTTCGAGCAGCGCTGCAACATGGCGCAAGTCGAGCTGGAGCCCATTCGGGAAGAAGACGATGCCCTGGAACGCCTGGAACACCTTGGTGGCGATCTCGAAACCAAGGGCCGGGTGGACGTGTCCCACGACATGACCCGCTTCGACGCCATTCGTCTGAAGCAGATCATCGAGAATCACCTGCACTACACCAATTCGGAAGTGGCGCGGACGATTCTGGACAACTGGGACAGCTACCTGGGCAAGTTCGTCAAGGTCATGCCGGTGGAATACCGCCGTGCCCTGCTGGAGATACAGGCCGAACAGCAGGCCGCCCAGGCAGCCGTTTGAGCACATGGGAACTGCCCGTTGGTGGCATTCCTGGCTAAATACATATGATCGTCCGTAGGTCGGGCTTCAGCCCGACAACAGCCGCCACCATCAGGGGGCAATGTCGGACTGAAGTCCGACCTGCAGTTTGTTCATGGCCAGGGGTGTGGGCAGAGGATTCATGGAGGTCAATGACATTGTGATTAAGGTAACGAGAAATGGGTAAACCAACAGGTTTCATGGAATACGAAAGGCTGGACCGCAGCTATGCGCCGGTGGCCGACCGTATCACGCATTATCATGAGTTCGTCATTCCCCTGACGGAAGACCAGCTGCAGATCCAGGGCGCCCGCTGCATGGACTGTGGCATACCCTTCTGCCACCAGGGCTGCCCCGTGAACAATATCATTCCCGAGTGGAACGACCTGGTCTATCATGGCGACTGGACGACGGCCCTGGAAGTGCTGCATTCCACCAACAACTTCCCGGAGGTCACGGGACGCATCTGTCCCGCCCCCTGCCAGGAATCCTGCACCCTGAATCTTCAGGATCAGCCGGTGACCATCAAGACCATCGAATGCGCCATCGTGGACAAGGGCTGGGAACAAGGCTGGATCAAGCCCCTGATTCCCGAGCATCGCACGGGCAAGCGCGTGGCCGTAGTGGGTTCTGGCCCTTCCGGCCTGGCCTGCGCCCAGCAGCTGGCCCGCGCCGGTCATGACGTGGTGGTCTATGAAAAGGCCGACCGTATCGGTGGCCTGCTGCGCTATGGTATTCCCGACTTCAAGCTGGAAAAGACCCTGCTGGACCGCCGTGTGGCGCAGATGCGCGCCGAGGGCGTGGAATTCCACGTGAACACCTGGGTGGGCAAGGACATCAGCGTGGCCGAGCTGCAGCAGGAATTCGACGCCCTGGTGCTGGCGGGCGGTTCCGAACAGCCCCGCGATCTGCCCGTGCCCGGTCGTGATCTGGACGGCGTGCATTTTGCCATGGAGTTCCTCACCGCCAATTCAAAGATGGTGCAGGGCGTTCCCGGCGCCGAGGAAGGCTTCATCAGCGCCGAAGGCAAGCATGTGGTGGTGATCGGCGGCGGTGATACGGGCTCCGACTGCGTGGGGACCGCCAACCGGCATGGCGCGGCTTCTGTCACCCAGCTGGAACTCATGCCCAGGCCGCCGGAGAAGGAAGTCAAGGAGCTGACCTGGCCCGACTGGCCCAACAAGCTGCGCACCTCCACTTCCCAGGAAGAAGGCTGCGAGCGGATGTGGCAGGTGCTCACCAAAGAGTTCATCGATGATGGCAATGGCCATGTCAAGGCCCTGCGCTGCGTGAAGGTGGACTGGAACAAGGATGAAAACGGCAACTGGCAGATGTCCGAGGTGGAAGGCAGCGAGTTCGAACTCAAGGCCGACCTGGTGACCCTGGCCATGGGCTTCGTGCATCCTGTCCATGAAGGCATGTTGGAACAGGCCGCCGTGGAGCTGGACGGTCGCGGCAATGTCAAGGGCAGCACCGAAGGCGACAAGGCCTATCACACCTCCGTGGATGGCATCTTCGCCGCCGGCGACATGCGCCGGGGCCAGTCCCTGGTGGTCTGGGCCATACGCGAGGGGCGTCAGTGCGCCCGTTCAGTGGATGAATATTTGATGGGTCACTCAAACCTGCCCAGGTAACCATCCGGGAGAAGCAGCTTGCCGGGGATATCGCCGAACCGGCTGCGCTTCAGTTTCCGGCAATGGTCATCCTTTCTACCCACCAGGAGCCGGTATGCACACTGCCGGGGATGTCCGTGTCATTGCCCACGGCCACCAGGCCGCGGAACATGTCCTTGAGGTTGCCGGCAATGGTGATTTCTTCCACAGGATACTGGATCTCGCCATTCTCCACCCAGAAGCCCGCGGCGCCCCGGGAGTAGTCGCCGGTGACGGCATTGACGCCCTGGCCCATGAGTTCCGTGACCAGCAGACCGGCGCCCATTTCCCGCAGCATCAGCTCCAGGTTCAGGTCGCCGCTGGTGACGGCCAGGTTGCGCACGCCACCGGCATTGCCCGTGGTGCACAGCCCCAGCTTGCAGGCGGAATAGCTGTCCAGGAGGTAGGTCTGGATGCTCCCCTGGTCGATGATGGCCTTGGGGTTGGTGGCCACGCCTTCGTTGTCGAAGGGGGCGCTGGCCAGGCCCTTGGGAATATGGGGGTCTTCGCTGATATTCACCCAGTCGGGAAAGATCTGCCGTCCCAGGCTGTCCAGCAGGAAACTGGACTGGCGGTACTGGGCATGGCCGCGCAGGGCGCCGGTGAGGCTGTGCAGCAGATGCGGCGCGATGTCGGCGCGGAAGATCACCGGCGCCTGACAGGTGCCCAGCTTGCGGCCGTTGAGTTTGGCGACAGCATTGGCGGCCGCCTTTGTGCCAATGGCATCCGGGGAGGCCAGCTCCCGCCAGTCCCGGCGGCTATCGTACCAGTAGTCGCGTTGCATGCAATCGCCCTCCTGGGCCAGCACCACGCAGCTCAGGCTGTGGCGGCTGCTGGGATAGCCGCCCACGAAGCCGTTGCTGTTGCCATAGATGAAGCTGCCTGTCTGGGTGCTCAGGGTGGCGCCTTCGGAGTTGCGGATGCGGGGGTCGAAATCCCGCGCCGCCTGTTCGGCCTCCAGGGCCAGTTCCCGGGCCTGGTCGGTGTCGATGTTCCAGGGATGGTGGAGGTCCAGGTCGGGATAGTCCCGGGCCAGTAGCTCGGGGTCGGCCAGGCCGGCGCAGTCGTCTTCGGAGGTGTAACGGGCGATGGTGCAGGCCTTGCTCACGGCTTCACGCAGGGCGGCAGGCTTGAGATCGGTGGTGTTGGCCGAGCCCTTGCATTTGCCGAAATACACGCTGATGCTCAGGCCCTGGTCGCGGGTGTGCTCGATGGTTTCCACCTCGCCCAGGCGCACGTTGAGGGACAGGCCGGCGCTGCTGGACACCGCGGCTTCGGCGGCACTGGCGCCTTGCTTCTTGGCTTCCGCCAGCAGATCGGCGACCATGGATTCCAGTTGTTCTATGCTGCGGCTCATACGGCGGTGCCTCCCACGGTGATCTCATCCACTTTCATGGTGGGCTGGCCCACGCCCACGGGCACGCTCTGTCCGTCCTTGCCACAGACGCCCACGCCCTGATCCAGGGCCAGGTCATTGCCCAGCATGCTCACCCGGGTGAGCACCTCGGGACCATTGCCGATGAGGGTGGCGCCTTTCACCGGCGCGGTAATCTTTCCATCTTCGATGAGATAGGCCTCGCTCAGGGAGAACACGAACTTGCCCGAGGTGATGTCCACCTGGCCGCCGCCGAAGTTCACGGCGTACAGGCCCTGCTTCACGGAGCGGATGATTTCCTCCGGCTCGTGCTCACCCGGGAGCATGTAGGTGTTGGTCATGCGCGGCAGTGGCAGGTAGGCGTAGGATTCGCGCCGCCCGTTGCCCGTGGGTTCCATACCCATGAGGCGGGCGTTCAGCTTGTCCTGCATATAGCCTTTGAGCATGCCGTTCTCGATGAGCACGGTATTGCTGGCGGGGGTGCCTTCATCGTCAACCGTGAGAGAGCCGCGGCGGCTCGGCAGGGTGCCGTCGTCCACCACGGTGCACAGGGGCGAGGCGACTTTTTCGCCGATACGCCCGGAGAAGGCCGACAGGCCCTTGCGGTTGAAATCGCCTTCCAGACCGTGGCCCACGGCCTCGTGCAGCAGTATGCCCGGCCATCCCGGCCCCAGCACCACGGTCATGGCGCCGGCGGGGGTGTCGATGGCTTCCAGGTTCACCAGGGCCTGACGTACCGCCTCCCGGGCATAGCCCAGGGCGCGGTCTTCCTCCAGCAGCCAGGTCAGGGGGCCGCGGCAGCCCCCGCCGGTGCCTGCCTGTTCCCGGCGTCCGTTCTCTTCGACGATGACGTTTACATAGCACAGGATCAGGGGACGCAGGTCGGCGGCAAGATGTCCCTGGTTGTCCATGACCAGAATGGTGTCATGGTTGGCAACCAGGTTGACGGTGACCTGTTTCACCCGGGGGTCGGCGGCCCTGGCGGTAGCGTCCAGCTGCTTGAGCAAATCGATCTTTTGCGCATCCGGCAGGCTTTCCAGGGGGTTCAGGCCGGGATACAGGATTTCCCGGGTTTCCCGCCCGGTGACCGCGATACGCCCGCTCTGGCCCGCCTGGGTGATGGCGTGGGCGCAGGAAGCCGCCTCCAGCAGGTTTTCCAGGTGCAGGTCTTCGGTATAGGCAAAGCCGGTCTTCTCACCGCTGATGGCGCGCAGCCCGGCGCCCTGCTCCAGGTTGAAATTGCCTTCCTTGATGATGCCGTCGTCCAGCACCCAGGACTCCTGGCGGCTGTACTGGAAATACAGGTCTGCTGCATCCAGCCGGCTGCTCATGAGCCGGTTCATGATACGTTGCAGATGGTTGTCATCGATGCCCGCGGGAGACAGCAGGGTCTCCCGGGCCAGGTCCAGGGTGTTGCTCATGAATGTCGTACCCGGTTATTTGCAGTGAATGCGGCGGTGCTGCAGGCTGGGAAAATTGCGCCGCGTGGCTTCGGTGAAGCCCCGGTCGATTTCGGCAATCAGGGGGCCATTGCCGCTGGTCTGCTCCGCCAGCTTGCTGCCCCAGGGGTCGATGATCATGCTGTGGCCCCAGGTTTCGCGGCCGCTGATGTGGAAACCGCCCTGGGCGGCGGCCAGCACATGGCAGAGGTTCTCGATGGCCCGGGCGCGCAGCAGCAGATCCCAGTGGGCTTCGCCGGTCATGGCGGTGAAGGCTGCGGGCAGGGCGATAATTTCCACATCCTGATCCAGCATGGCGCGATACATTTCTGGAAAACGCAGGTCGTAGCACACGGATAGCCCCAGTTTGCCAAAAGGGGTGTCCACTACGCACAGCTCACTGCCAGGCTCGATGGTTTCTGATTCCACATACTGTTCGTCCGTTTCCACCAGGTTTACGTCGAACAAATGCATCTTGTCGTAGCGGGCCACGCGCTGTCCCTGGTCGTCGTAGAGCAGGCAGGCGGCACGCAGTGTCTCCTCGCTCTCGGTGGCCAGAGGTATAGTGCCTCCCACCAGCCAGATGCCCAGCTTCTGGGCCGTTTGGGACAGGAAATACTGAATGGGCCCGTCGTTGTCCTTCTCACGGATCTTGCGCATGTCCTTGCAGCTGGCGCCCATGAAGGCAAAGTTCTCGGGCAAAACCACCAGACGACATCCTTCCCGGGCGGCGTGCTCGATGAAACGCTCGGCCTCCAGCAGGTTCGCGTTCACGTTGGAGCCCGAAGCGAGCTGAATGCAGGCGGCCTTGAATGTAGTGGTTTCGGTCATGGGTTTTGACGATGTTCTGATGTCAGTCAGGGTTGCAAGAATACCATGGGAGAGGAGCCTTTGTCGGCGTGTGCTACTGGTCCAGTATGGTGCTGGGACGTTCCTGGACTTTCTTGTCCGTAAGGCGGGTGATCTGGGGATGGTCCCAGCTGCCACTGATGTTGTAAGTGATACGCTGGGCCTGCTCCAGTTTTTTGGACAGAGCCTGCTGGGCCAGCAGCACGGCGACGCCGGCCGCCGGGCCGCCGACGATGGCGCCGGCCACGGGCAGGGTAGCGTCCAGGTGGGGGGAGACGGACAGCACCTGGTCATAGGTTTCGTTGACCAGATCCACATTGCCGGCGATGAGTATGGTGGCGGCAGGGCCGGAGATCTCCAGGTTGTTGGTGTACAGATAGCCGGCGTCGAACTGGAAATTGCCGAGGATGGTGTCGAAAGCCAGTCCTTCCTTGTACAGATCCTTGAAATCGAGCTTCAGGCGGCGCCCCAGGCTCTGGAAGTTGATCAGCCCCAGGACGCGCGCCAGACCGGGTCTGAAGTTGAGAAAACGTCCCCTGGCCATGTCCAGCTGGGCTTCTCCCTGGAGTTGTTTGAGACTGAACTGAAAGGGCGCCCCCGGCCAGTTCAGGTCGAAGCTCAGGTAGGTGCGGCCGCCGGACAACAGATCCTTGTGCAGGGCCTTTTTCAGGAAGCGGCCCATGTTGCTGCTGGTGAATACGCCCTTGAGCCATGTGGTGCTGCTGGCGGCGCCGGATTCCCAGCTGCCATGGGCGGAGATGTCCGCCAGCTTGCCGTGCAGTTCAAGTTTGTCGATGGACTGGTGGTCGTCCTCCCGGCGGCTGTGCAGCTCCAGCCGGCCCAGTTTGGCGCCATTCAGGTGGAAGCTGTCCACGATCATATCGAGGGGCGGAAACTCACCGGGGGCAAGGGGAGAGGCCTTTTCTGGGCTGTTCCCTTTGTCTGGCGGGGTGGACGCCTCCAGGGTATCGAAGCTCAGGCGCTCGAGGCGGAGGACCAGGGGGCGGCTGCTGAGGTCCGCGGCGAAACTCAGTTTGCCGGCAATGCTGTCCGAGTCCATGCTGCCTTCCCAGGTTTCATCCTGTCGCGCCAGTTCCAGCCTGAAGTCACTGGCCTTGAGCGGCGCGGCTTCCAGTTTGCCGATGTTCAGCAGCAGGCGCCGCAGGGGCAGGTTCGATACTCCCTGCTGCCCGCCGAAACGGGCCAGCCAGGGGCGCAAGGGCAGGGATGAGAGCCTGAGGATGAGCGCCGCGCCTTGTTCCGGGCTCTGCTCCAGGGTCAGTCCCAGCTGCGTGCCATAGCTGATGGTCGTCGTGGCGCGGTCAGTCCCCAGCTCCGTGTTCAGTTCGAAGGGAATGCTCTGCGCGGCTTCTTTTCCCAGGGGTGGGGGCAGGGCCAGGGCCATGCCCTGCAGGGAGGAACGAATCCGCAGCCGGGTGGCTTGTTCCGGGCGGGCCAGACCCGGAAGCTGTACATTGACCTTCATCTCGGCGCTGCCGCTCATGGCCAGGGGACGCAGCCAGGGATACTGGGTAACCATGCCCTGGGCAGGCAGCTGGCCCCTGGCAGCAATCCTGCTGCCCTGGCTGTCCGGGGTGATATCGATATCGACCTCCCCGCCCAGAACCGCTGCTTTCAGCTCCGTGGCGTGGAGACCGGCGTTGTCCACCTTCAGCTTGCCCCTGATGTTCTTCAGCATCAATTCCTGCTGCTGGAGTATCAGCCGGTTGTTGTGGAAGTTCACCAGCGCGGCAAAGCTGACCTGGGAGTTTTCGCCCTGCGCGGAGGCGCGCAGGGGAATATCGAGATCCAGCTCCAGGCCGATGTTGCCCTGCAGGGCCATCCCCTGCACCCGCGATGCGAAGCTGTGGCGCAGGGGGCTGTTTCTCAGCAGGCGCAGAGGGTCGTTGCCCGGCCCGGTGAGGCGGCCGCTGATCTGCAGGGGTTTCAGGGGATTGAGAGAAGAGATGTGGGCCCGGGCCTTGCTGATACGGCTGCCGTAGAGGCGGCCCTGGTGCACGCGGATGTCGAGATCGTTGTTGTGGAAGCGCACATGGCCTGCCACTTTCTTCAGGCTGGGCCAGTCGGGGCGATAGGCCAGCTCCAGGTCTTCCACGTCGAAGGCGACCTCGAAGTGACCGTCATGGGTCTTGTGGAAAGGGAAATGCCCTTTGGCCAGGGGACCGTGGAACAGGAAGCTGCCCCCGCGGACCCGTCCCGAGACGATGGCCTGGTCCAGCCAGTTCACCAGGGCAGGCTTCATGATGCCCACCGGGTAGTAGCGGCCGGCATGGGCGGCGTTGCCATCGTGGAAATCGCTCTGGATGTCCATCACCGTGGGCTGCTCTCCAAGCCGTTCTATCCTGATGCGGCTGACGCTGGACAGGTCCGGCGTGTCCAGCGTCAGTTTGCTGCCCTGCAGCACCCAGCCATCGCCGCTTCTGTGCCATTCCATGCTGCCTTGCAGCCGGTCGATGTCCAGGGGTGCGCGGAACAAGGGGGTGAGATCCACCCTGGCAGCGCGGGTATCGAGTGCCAGGCGCGCTTGGTCCCGTTGCAGATGGAAGCCGCCGCTGAAGTTGCTGATGCCTGGCAGCTTCTTCCAGGCGTTCAGGGAGAGTTCGTGGAAGTGGCCCTGCACCAGGGGAGCGGAGAGAGGATTGATTGCCGGGACGCTGGCGCGCAGGTCCGTGAGTTTTCCCCGGGGCGCCAGGCCCTGCAGCGGGGCCTTGGCGGGCGAACTGTCGGGCAGCAGGACCAGCAGGGGCATGAGGGCGTCGAGGTCGAGACGGGAAACGCCCAGGTCCAGCCGCCCGTCCCGCAGTTGCATGGCCAGGTCGGTCGTCTGCCACTGCCTGTGGTTGGCACGCAGCTGCAGGCCGGCCAGTTGCAGCGTCCAGTTTTCGTCCTGCTTCCGGTAGAGCAGGTCACCCTTCAGACCGGACAAGGCCAGGGTGCCGCCGTCCGGGGCGTGCAGCGCCATGCCATCAATGTCGAAGCGGATGCGTGTGGCGCTGTGGCTGCCCCCCTTCCAGTAACTCCACAGCTCGTAACTCAACTGCAGGTTGGTGAGCACATATTCCTCCGGCAGATAGGCCTGCAGGAATTTCTCCGATTGCAGGGACCTTCCCTGTGACCAGAATCGCCCGGACCAGTCTCCACGAGCCACGGACCCTTCGATTTCGCCCCGCACCTGGAAACCGTCCCGGGCCGAGGCGATGTCCAGGCTGCTGTGGCGTCCCCGGGTGATGAGCCGCACCCTCAGGTGCTCGTGGTGCACGCTGGTCTTGCGTTTCACATCCAGCCAGTCCAGGGTGGCGTCTTCCAGAAGGATATAGGCGGGGAGCCTGATTCTGCCCCCCCGGTGTCCGAGCATGCCCAGGATGCGGGTCTTGCCTTTACGGTCGCGCAGCACCTGCACACGGGTGCCCTCCAGGCGGATGTTCAGGGGCAGGTTCTCCCGCCAGTGGCTCAGGGCACGGAGATTGATGCCCACCAGGGCGTCCCCCAGGGCCAGCCGCTCTTTTTCGCCCAGGGTGAGCTGGCGCACCCAGACGCGCGGCGTGACCCCGGCCCAGTAGGTCTGGATGCGGGCGAAGCGCACTGGCGTGCCCACGATACGGGTGGCCAGGTCTTCGATGAATTCCTTGTGGGATTCGGCGTAGAGGGCGAAGCTGAAGGTCAGCACCTTGGCAGCGGCGCCGACGATGATGATCAGGTACAGCAGCCGGGCGAGGAGTATTCCAAGACGCTTGAAGAGTCCCCAGAACAACTCAGCGCTCCTGACTCAGTGGCTTATACCAGCACCACATCATATTGTTCTTGGGTATAGAGGCTCTCCGCCTGCAGGCGTATGGGTTTACCGATGAATTGTTCCAGCTCCGCCAGTTCCTGGGATTCCTCGTCCAGCAGCCGGTCCACCACTTCCTGTGAGGCCAGCACCAGCAGGGACTGGCTCTCGAACTGGCGCGCCTCGCGCAGGATCTCGCGGAAGATCTCGTAACAGGTGGTTTCCGCGGTCTTGATGTAGCCGCGGCCGTTGCAGGTGGGGCAGTTGTCGCAGAGCACATGCTCCAGGGATTCGCGGGTGCGTTTGCGGGTCATTTCCACCAGCCCCAGGGAGGAGACTTCGCAGATGGTGGTGCGGGCGTGGTCCCGGGCCAGGCAGCGCTCCAGGGCGCGCATCACCTGGCGCTTGTGCTCGGCCTCGGCCATGTCGATGAAGTCGATGATGATGATGCCGCCCAGGTTGCGCAGGCGCAGCTGGCGGCAGATGGCCTGGGCCGCTTCCAGGTTGGTCTTGAAGATCGTCTCTTCCAGATTGTGATGCCCCACGAAGCCGCCCGTGTTCACGTCTATGGTGGTCATGGCCTCGGTCTGATCGACGATGAGATGTCCGCCGGACTTCAGATCCACGCGCCGCGCCAGGGCCTTCTGGATCTCGTCTTCCACGTTGTACAGGTCGAACAGGGGACGTTCACCGGGGTAATAGCGCACCAAGCCGGCGATATCCTTGTTGAATTTCTCAGCAAATTGCATGGCCTTCTCCCAGGTGGAGCGGGAGTCGATGCTGATCTTTTCCACGTCCGGGCCCGCCAGATCGCGCAGGGCACGCAGGGCCAGGGGCAGGTCCTCGTGGACGATGCGTATGCTGTTGGTGCTATGGGCCTTTTCCTGGATGGACTGCCACAGGCGCTGGAGGAAGATCATGTCCTGGCGCAGCTCCTCTGCGTCTATGCCTTCCGCCGCGGTGCGGGCGATGAAGCCGCCCTTGAGGCCACATTCCTCCGCCACTTCGCGCAGAATCTGTTTCAGGCGCTGGCGCTCTTCCTCGTCTTCGATCTTCTGGGACACACCGATGGTGTTGCTGTTGGGCATGTACACCAGGTAGCGGGAGGGAATGGAGATATTGGTGGTCAGGCGCGCGCCCTTGGACCCCAGGGGGTCTTTCACCACCTGCACCACGATGTAGCTGCCTTCCTGCACCAGCTGGGTGATGTCCGTGGACTTGTCGCTGCTGTTGGTGCTGATGTCCGCCGCATGCAGGAAGGCGGCCCGCGCCAGTCCTGCGTCCACGAAAGCCGCCTGCATGCCCGGCAGCACCCGGCAAACCTTGCCCTTGTAGATGTTTCCCACCAACCCCCGGTTGGCGGTGCGCTCGATGAGTACTTCCTGGACGATGCCGTTTTCAATCAGGGCAACCCGGGTTTCGGGTGGTGTGACGTTGATCAGGATCTCTTCACTCATGCCTGTATGTTACACCTTATAGCAGTCCGGCTTTGGTGAGTAATTCTCCGGTTTCGAATAAGGGTAATCCCATGATGCCTGAATAGCTTCCGGCGATGTGTTCGACAAACAAGGCGCCAAGCCCCTGAATCGCATAGCCTCCGGCCTTGTCGGCAGGTTCCCCCGTGGCCCAGTAGTTTCGTGCTTCTGCCTCGGTGATGGGGCGGAAACGTACCTGGCTGCGGCTGAGACGGTAGTTTTCATCCCCGTCTGCTATCAGTGCCACGCCGCTGAAAACTTCGTGTACGCGGCCGGAAAGGGCTTGCAGCATTTCCATGGCATGGTGTTCGTCTTCCGGTTTGCCAAGGATTTGGCCATCGAGCACCACGCAGGTGTCCGCAGCCAGCACCGGCTGCCCGGGGTGCAGGGCATGACCGGCCCGCGCCTTTTCCAGGGCGATACGCCGGACAAACGCCTCAGGGGTTTCATGGGGCAATGCTGTCTCGGGGATGTCAACCGGGCTGACCCGATGCGTGACCCAGATCTGCCGCAACAGCTCCCGCCGCCGTGGTGACCCTGAGGCAAGGATAATCATGTTTTGCATACAATCTCTCGCGGTGGTCGTGACATCAAGCGCGGTGATATGGGTGGTTGCGCAGAATGCTCCAGGCCCGGTAGAGCTGTTCGGCCACGATCACCCGCACCAGAGGATGCGGCAGGGTGAGGGGCGACAGGGACCACTGCAGATCCGCTCTTTGCCGGCATTCGCCGGACAGCCCGTCCGGTCCGCCCACCAGCAGACTCACATCCTGCCCCGAGGCCATCCAGTCGTCCAGTTGGCGCGCGAGATCCCCGGTGCTCCATGCCCGGCCTTTCACCTCCAGGGCGATGACCCGGCTGTCCCGGGGAATGGCATCGAGCATGCTTCTGCCCTCGTCCCGGGTGATGCGGGCGATATCGGCATTCTTGCCCCGGTGCCTGGCGCTGATCTCCACCAGTTGCAGGCGGCATTCCGGTGGCATGCGTCCCGCGTATTCCGCATAGCCTTCCTGTACCCAGCGAGGCATCCTGTCGCCCACGGCGATGAGGTGGATCTTCATGGGGGGATTTTACACCCAATCCAGCGGGAGGGGTCGGAGTCAAATGGGGAGGCTGTTGGGAACATCCGACGGCGTGGCACCGTCTGATCCCGTTCCCTGTAGCAACCTGGGTGGAATTTGACTCCGACCCCTTTGGTCCCCAATGGTAAACTTCTGCCATTCATCCTGTCTGCAACGAGCCGCGCATGTCCCAAAAGCCTGATCTCATCCTGGTGGACGGTTCGTCCTACCTGTTCCGCGCCTACCACGCCCTGCCGCCCCTGACCAACTCCCGGGGCGAGCCCACCGGGGCCATCGTGGGGGTGGTGAACATGCTGCGCAAGCTCATCAAGGATTACCAGCCCAAATACATGGCAGTGGTATTCGATGCGCCGGGCAAGACCTTTCGCGATGAGTTGTACGACCAGTACAAGGCCAATCGTCCCCCAGCCCCGGAAGACCTCAAGGCCCAGATCGACCGTCTGCACGAGATCGTGCGCGCCATGGGCCTGCCGGTGCTGGTGGTGGACGGCGTGGAGGCGGACGACGTCATCGGCACCCTGACCCGCCAGGCGGCACAGCAGGGCCTGACCACCCTGGTGTCCACCGGCGACAAGGACATGGCCCAGCTGGTGAACGATCACGTGAGCCTCATCGACACCATGAGCAACCGCTACCTGGACGCGGATGGAGTGGTGGAGAAATTCGGCGTCAGGCCGGAGCAGATCATCGATTACCTGGCCCTCATGGGTGATACCTCGGACAATATCCCGGGCGTACCCAAGTGCGGCCCCAAGACGGCGGCCAAGTGGCTGGGGCAGTATGGCTCCCTGGAGGACCTGATGGCCCATGCCGACGAGATCAAGGGCAAGATTGGCGAGAACCTGCGCGCCAGCCTGGAACAACTGCCTTTGTCCAAGCAGCTCACCACCATCAAGACCGACCTGTCCCTGGACCTGGGCCCCGAGGATCTCAAGCCGGGTGAGCCGGACGTCAAGGCACTGCGGAAACTCTACGAGCAAATCGAGGCCAACCGCCTGCTGGCGGCCCTGGAGGAGGAAAGCGGCGCGGCTCCCGAGGCCACGCCAGCCGCTCCGGACACCGATTATGCCCTGATCCTGGACAGGAAGACTTTTGAGGACTGGCTGAAGCGCCTCGAAGACGCGCCGCTGTTCGCCTTCGACACTGAAACCACCAGCCTGGACTACATGCAGGCGGAACTGGTGGGCTTGTCCTTTGCGGTCAAGGCGGGGGAAGCGGCCTATGTGCCCGTGGCTCACGATTATCCCGGGGCGCCCGAACAGCTGGAGCGGGACTGGGTGCTGGCCCGGCTCAAGCCCTTGCTGGAAGCCCCGGAGCAGGCCAAGCTGGGTCAGAATCTCAAGTACGACATGAGCGTGTTGGCCCGCCATGGCATCGACATGGCCGGCATCGCCTATGACACCATGCTGGAATCCTATGTCCTGGATTCCACCGCCACCCGCCATGACATGGACTCCCTGGCGAAGAAATACCTGGGTCAGGACACCATCAGCTTCACGGACATCGCCGGCAAGGGGACCAGGCAGCTGAGCTTCAACCAGATCGACCTGGCCCAGGCCGCCCCCTATGCCGCCGAGGACGCGGACATCACCCTGCGTCTGCACGAGGTTCTCTGGCCCCGTCTGGAAAAGGAGGAAGGCCCCTGCCGGGTGTTCCGGGACATCGAGATGCCCCTGGTTCCCGTGCTGTCGCGCATGGAGCGCACCGGGGTGCGCATCGACACCGCCCTGCTGGAAAAGCAGAGCGCCGAACTGGCGCAAAAGCTCCACGATCTGGAACAACGCGCCTACGAGATAGCCGGTCATACCTTCAACCTGGGGTCGCCCAAGCAGATCGGCCATGTGTTCTTCGAGGAACTGGGCATGGAAGTGGTGAAGAAGACCCCCAAGGGGGCGCCGTCCACCTCCGAGGAAGTGTTGCAGATCCTCGCTGACAAGGGGGAGGAACTGCCGGCGGTGATTCTGGAACACCGGGGTCTGGCCAAGCTCAAGTCCACCTATGTGGACAAGCTGCCGGAGATGGTGGACCCGGACACGGGCAGGGTGCATACCAGCTACCATCAGGCCGTGGCGGCCACTGGGCGTCTCAGTTCCTCGGACCCCAATTTGCAGAATATCCCCGTGCGTACCGAGGAGGGCCGGCGCATCCGCAAGGCTTTCGTGCCCGAGGCAGGATGGAAGATGCTGGCGGCGGACTATTCCCAGATCGAGCTGCGCATCATGGCCCATCTGTCCGGCGATAAAGGTCTGCTGCGGGCCTTCGAGCAGGGTTTGGACATCCACCGGGCCACGGCGGCGGAAGTCTTTGGTTTCGACTCCCCCGGGGCCGTGGACAGCGAAGCCCGGCGCCGCGCCAAGGCCATCAACTTCGGCCTCATCTACGGTATGTCCGCCTTCGGCCTGGCAAAACAGCTGGGCATAGGCCGTCAGGAAGCCCAGGAATACGTGGATCTGTACTTCCAGCGCTATCCTGGCGTGCGCGAGTTCATGGACCGGACCCGCGCCGAGGCTCATGAAAAGGGCTATGTGGAAACCCTGTTCGGCCGGCGCCTCTACCTGCCGGAGATCAATTCCCGCAACGGCATGCGCCGCGCCGCCGCCGAGCGCACCGCCATCAACGCGCCCATGCAGGGCACGGCGGCGGACATCATCAAGCGCGCCATGAACTGCATGGATGCCTGGCTGCGGGAAGATGAACCACCGGTGCGCATGATCATGCAGGTGCATGATGAGCTGGTGTTCGAGGTGAAGGAGAAACAGCTGGCGGCGGTGACGGACAAGGTGCGTAGCATCATGGAAGGGGCGGCGGAACTGGCCGTGCCTCTGGTGGTGGACGTGGGCGTGGGGGACAACTGGGAGGAAGCCCATTGATGGTGTACTGGCGCCAGAGCATCAAGACCGGTCTGGCTACAGATCAAAACCCATGTCCCTGACGAAATCGATTTGTCTCTGATCGAAAATGCCCAGATCGTACATCCTGTACCGGCCCGAGCTGTCGGGCGTTCTGGGAATGCGGTGAAGGGCCGCGCGCCGGGCGTCCGGCACTTCCAGCTCCAGGAATTCGAGGATGCGGTCCACTTCCACGGCCGGAGCAGCGCAGAGGCGGGAATGATTGAGCATCAGGAAATCTCCCCGTAGGGTTTGTGCTTTTTCCATCACATCCCTGGTGGTTCTGATCCAGTATTCCAGCTGTTTGTAGGATTTCTCGTCTTCCGGCATGTCCGCCGCCAGTTCTATGCCATACCTGGGGCCCCAGTTGAACAGCTGCATCTTGTTGTCGGAAAATGCCATGTCCAGGCCGTGCCGGATGACATGGATGTATTTCAGGTTGTCGAAACAGGCGTCGATTTCACCGAGATAGATATGGGTGTTGGGTTCCTTCCAGCCCCAGGTTTCACGATGCCTTTTTGGGCCCAGGATTTTTCCCAGGAGTCTGGCGTGGAATCTCACCGGCTCCATAAAGCCCAGGCCATCTGCGGAGGTCTTGAGCAGCACTTTCGCGCTGGCATGGGACAGATGATTGCTTTCCATGTATTCTTGGAACACGCCCAGGCGCTGTTCGATGGCTTCCGGAGTGGCCGCGGCCCGAAAGGCCTTGTTCCTGAACAGCCGCGTGAAAATCAGGTTGTCCAGGGGCGCGTTCAGGTGGTCACCAAGGTAAAGGCCCGCGTCCATGAGTATCCGGGCGATGGCGCGGGTGCCGCTTCCTCCCAGAGCGCCGATGGCGATGATTTTTTTCATGCTGTTCTGGTTGGATTCCTGGAAGTGGAGTGGGTTGGTGGCTTGGCCTGAATTAACTTTCATGAGGGGACAGCCCTACTCTCCCGACCAAGGAAAAGTCCCCTCTCCCCCTCGGGGGGAGAGGGTTAGGGTGAGGGGGGTTACGAAGTGTATTTCCACATTGATGATATCGAATTGTAATCAATCCTGTGAACGGGGATAAGCGGAATTGAGTTCTGAGGAGGATCATCTGGCCCGGATGCCGGTCACCCGGCTCAAGGGCGTGGGGCCGAAAAGCGCCGAGCGCCTGGCCCGCCTGGGTATAGAAACAGTGCAGGATGTACTTTTTCATCTGCCCCTGCGCTATCAGGACCGCACCCGGGTGGTGCCCATGGGGCATCTGCGCAGTGGCGAGGAAGTGGCCCTGGAAGGTGAAATCGAACATGTGGAGATTCGCTTTGGCCGCCGCCGCTCCCTGCTGGTGCATCTGCGTGACGGCAGCGGGCGGGTGATTCTGCGTTTCTTCCATTTCAGCGCGGCCCAGAAGAACGCTCTGAAAAAAGGCATGCGCCTGCGCTGCTTCGGCGAGGTGCGCCACGGTCCGGCCAGCCTGGAACTGGTTCACCCGGAATACCGCCCCATTGACGGGAATGAGCCGGCTGAGGTGGAAGCCAGCCTCACGCCCATCTATCCCACCACCGAAGGCATGCACCAGCTGAGCTGGCGTGACCTGACAGAAAAAGCCCTCGCCCTGCTGCGTGACAGCGCAACCGGCTTGCAGGAGTGGTTGCCGGTGGAGCTATTGCGTGAACGGGGCTTCATGGCGCTGGGCGAGGCCATCAGCTACCTGCACCGCCCGCCGCCGGACGCGCCCCAGCACTTGCTGCTGGAAGGCCGTCATCCCGCCCAGCAGCGTCTGGCCTTCGAGGAACTGCTGGCCC
>JALVNE010000037.1 GCA_027026755.1 Sedimenticola sp.
AGCCCTCTGCCATCAAGGAGTGTCTGGATGCGGTATTTCCAGCGGTTCCCTACTGCATCGATCTTATCGAAGGCCCCTGGCTGGAAACCAATCCCGATGTGCTGGTTGCCTTTCGTCCCAAACATGCTGGTACTCCGTCAAGGTGATAACTTGGGATGCAGCCGGTCAGGAAGCGGTTAGCTGCCAGGCGCGTGATCGCGGGACTAGCTCTGGCTGATTCAAGGGAGCGCAACACCGCGGATGACCGCTTCCCGACCGGCCCGAAGGGAGCGCCCCAAACCGGCCAATGCTGCGTTGCACTCCTTGGAAAGGGCATGCCATTCCCTGCGGACTGCGCCTTGCCTTGGCCGGTTTGGGAAGCTCTGCCTCCCAAGTTATCACCTTGACGGAGTACCAGGAAGCCATCCTGACCGTCTGTTGAATGCTGGCTGCTATGGCTACGGTAATGTTAATATAGCTGGCTGATTTCTATTTTTCTCTCCTTGAATAACAAGCAAAGGTGTATCCACGATGGAATTGATCGAACCCCATGGCGGTAGTCTGAAAAACCTGTATCTCGACTCTGAAGCGGCAGAAGCGGAAAAGCTCAAGGCGCAGCGGTATCGTTCCTGGGATCTGACCGAGCGGCAGGTGTGTGATATCGAGCTGCTGCTCAATGGCGGATTTTCTCCCCTGGAAGGGTTCATGAGCCAGGCGGATTACAGCTCTGTGCTGGAAGATATGCGTCTTGCCGACGGCACGCTGTGGCCCATGCCGGTAACGCTGGATGTCAACGAGGCGTTTGCCGGGGAGTCGTCCGTTGGTGAGAGCATTGCGCTGCGCTCCCCCGAGGGTTTGCTGATTGCTACCATGGAGATTTCCGATATCTGGACACCTGACAAGGCCCATGAGGCAGAGCGGGTTTTCGGCGCCAATGATGAAGCCCACCCGGCGGTAGCCTATCTCCACCACCAGGCCGGGAGTGTCTATCTGGGTGGCAGGATAAAGGGCATCGAGTCCCCCATTCACTATGATTTCCGCAGCCTGCGCAAGACGCCGCAGGAGACACGTGATTTCTTTGAGGAGCGCGGCTGGAGCCGGGTGGTTGCCTTCCAGACCCGCAACCCCATGCATCGCGCCCATGTGGAGCTGACTTTCCGGGCGGCCAAGGAGGTCAAGGCCAACCTGATGATCCATCCCGTGGTGGGCATGACCAAACCGGGCGATATTGATCACTACTCCCGGGTGCGCTGCTATGAGCATGTGATCAAGAACTATCCGCGCCAGACCACCACGCTCAGCCTGCTGCCGCTGGCGATGCGCATGGGGGGGCCGCGGGAGGCGGTGTGGCACGCCATCATTCGCAAGAACTTCGGTTGCACCCACTTTATTGTGGGCCGGGACCATGCCGGGCCAGGCAGCAACAGCCAGGGCGAGGATTTCTACGGCCCCTACGATGCCCAGGAGCTGGTGACTAAATACCAGGATGAGCTGGGAATTAAAATGATCCCGTTCCGGATGATGGTCTACGTGGAGGATCGGGCGGAGTACGTTCCCATCGACGAGGTGAAAGAGGGGGAGAGCGTACTCAAGATCTCCGGCACCGAATTCCGCCGCCGTCTGCAGCAGGGGCTGGATATTCCGGACTGGTTCTCCTACCCGGAGGTGGTTGCCGAGCTGCGCAAGACCCATCCACCGCGTCACAGGCAGGGCTATGTGGTGTTCTTCACCGGCCTGTCCGGCTCCGGTAAATCCACCATTGCCAACGCCCTGATGGTCAAGCTGCTGGAGATGGGCGGGCGCCGGGTGACGCTGCTGGACGGCGACCTGGTACGCAAGAATCTCTCCAGTGAACTGACCTTCTCCAAGGAGCATCGCGATCTCAATATCAAGCGGATCGGTTTTGTTGCCGGCGAAATTGCCAAGAATGGCGGAGCGGCGATTTGCGCGCCTATCGCCCCCTATGCAGCGACCCGGCGCCAGGTTCGCGAATTGATCGAGCCGGTGGGCGGTTTCATCGAGGTGCATGTGGCCACTTCGCTGGAGGTGTGCGAGCAGCGTGATGTCAAGGGGTTGTATGCCAAGGCCAGGGCCGGACTGATCCCGGAGTTCACCGGCATCAGCGATCCCTATGAGGCGCCGGAACACCCCGAGCTCTGTATTGATACCGAAAACTGCACACCTGACGAAGCGGCGCAGCAGGTGATTATCAAGCTGGAGAGCCTTGGATTTATCAAGTAAATCGCCGGAAGCGGAAGGCGCGGGAGTGCTCCTGTCTGCTGTAGACACC